>JAKEIC010000150.1 GCA_022614695.1 Planctomycetales bacterium
GAGGACCTCGCCCAGCGCGTCCTCGTCGCGTCGGCGGCCTGCCGGCGCGCCGAGGCCCTCGCGGGCGCGGCGCTCGCACGCCTGGCCGAGGGGCCGCCGAAGAGGGCGCGTGAGGAGGAGCGTCTCGACTGGTCCCTCGCGCACGCCAGCCCCCCGACCCACACCGGGTTCGCCGAGGTGCACGGGGGACTCTCCCCTCGCGACACGGCCGCGGCGCGCGGGCTTTCGCGCGCCCTCGGGGCGTTCCCGCAGCTGGACGAGGCGGCGCGGGAGGGAGTGCTCCGCCCGACGGGACTGCGCCTCCTCGCGCGCCTCTCGAAGTCCACCCAGCCCGAGAAGATCTGCGAGTGGCTCCTTCTCGCGCGCCGGTTCGCGGGGGACGCTGCCCACTTCCACGCGCTTCTCGCCGCGGCCGAGGAAGGCGAGGGTCCCCTGGACGTAGACCGCGACGCGGCGGCGGTCCGGGACGGGCCGATCCCGGGAGGCTGGCGGCTCTCCGAGGCCGCGGCCTTCGACGCGCCGGGCCACTCGAACTGGTGCCGCGCGAGGTCGCTCCTGACCGGCCGCGCGGCGGAGGTCCTCTCTCCCGACGACATCGTCGAGAAGATCGCGGAGCGTCTCGCGACCGAGCCGGACCCCGAGAGCCTCGGGGCGATCCGCCGCCCCTTGGAGTGGCACATGGACCCGATCCGGCAGGTGGCGTGGTTGCAGACGGGCGCGGGCAGGTTGCGTGTCCCGATGTCCGCCGTCCCGCCTCCGGGGCCAGGCGTGCGGTTCCACGTCCTCAAGGCGAGCGGCGAACCCGTCGCCTTCACGGCCGAGGAACTCCTCGCCGCCTTCCCGGAACTTCGCGGCCCGCCCGCTCCCGCTCCCGCTCCCGGATCGCTCTTGCCCGCCACTCCTGTCGCTCCTCCCTCCCTCGCCGCGTCCCCGCGTCCCCGTGTCGCCGCGTCGGACCTCCTAGAGGAGCTCCCCGACTCCGGCCCCCTGCCGGCCCGCTGGCCGCCCCGGGTCGTCCGGAACCTCGCCGCCTCCTCAGGCCGCTGTCTCCACGTCCTGCGCTTCGTCCAGGTGGAAGCGATCACGGAACTTGTCGAGCGCGCGAGCGGCGGCTCGCCGGAGTCGGCCGCGGCGCTCGACGGCCTCCGCGCCTCGATGGAGCTCTCCGGCCGCGACCTGGACGAGGCCGCCCGCGTCGGTCGCCACCTCCGGCGCCTCCCGCGCCTCCGCGAGGCCTTCGCCGCGGGCAGCGCCTCCTACACGAAGGTCCGCGCCGTGGTCCGAAAGGCGACCCCTCGGTCCGACTCGCGCTGGGCCGATTTCGTCCGCCGCCTCGACACCGCCGGCGCCGAGGCGCTCGCGGCCGCCACACCCTACGGCCAGTATCCGCCCCTCGTCCCCGACGGCATGGACCCGCTCCTGCCCGAGGGGTTCCTGGTCCGCGAGAGGGTCCACGTCACACTCCGGGGCACGAAGGGCGAGGCTTTCGCCCGGCTCCGAGCTGCGCTGAACCGCCTTGCGGGCCGCACACTGTCGTCAGGCGAGGGCCTCGGGCTCCTCGCGGGGTGGTTCCTCAGGCTCGAAGCACCGCGCGCCCGCGACGTCGTCATCTACCAGCGCTCACCCGAGTCGCGGGTCCCCGTCCGGGCCGCGGCCCTCATGGCCCCGGCCCTCCGGGAGATCCCGGACGTGGGCGACCGCCTTGACGCGGCGTTCCCGCACCTACGGCAGGTCCTCCGGGACCCTTGCCGCGCGCGGCGGAGCCTCGAGAGGATTCGCCGGGCCGAGGAGCGCGCTCGCTCGAGGGAGGGGAGCGCGCCCACGAAGTGCGAGCGCGACCTCGTCCGATGGCGGGACGGGGACGTCTGCATCGTCCCCGGCTGCAGGAACTCGCTCGTCGTGCAATACGACCATGGCCTGCCGGTCTCCCTCGGCGGCCGCGCCGACGTCCGGTGGGACCACCGGCTCTGCGGCCCGTGCAACCGGGCGAAGCACCTGGGCGAGATCGAGATCCTGACGGAGCCCGACGGCACGGTACGCGTGACGGACCGGGACGGCATCCTTCTCGGCTCCGGAGAGCCGCCCGCGGTGAGCGGAGTCGAACCGCTCGGGCTCGAACTCGACCGTCCGCTCCTCGAGAAGTTGTGGGCTGCTGCCTCCAGCGAGGTCGCCGCTCGCATGGCCGCCCCAGCCCAACCTGGGACCCTGCACCAGGGACTCGAGACCGGCCGCGCGACACTGTCGTCAACTTCCGAGGCTCTGCCCCGAGAGCCCGAGGATGCGCTGACGGCCGTCTTCTGACGGCCCGGGCGAGCTCTTTGACAGGTCGGCTCGACAAATCGTGAACCCGCACGGAGCGGGGAGGAGGGGATCCGCCCCGACGGATGCCCCCCCCGCTCCGGCGCGGGGGTTGCGCCGTTGCGGCCCTCGCGCGGACCCCGCTACCATCCCCGCCCGATGAAGAGGGGCGGCGCGGCGATCGCGGGCCTGTGGGCGGCGGCGACCGGCTGCCAGGCCCCCGCGCCGCCCCCCGATCCGCTCGGGGCGCTCGTCCGGGGGGAGGTCGAGGTCGTGGACCTCACCTACCCCCTCGGCCCCTCGACCCCGCTCTGGCCGGGGTCGCCGCCGGTCGCGATCGAGAAGGTCGCGGGCTACGAGTCGGGGTACTACGCGAACCGGCTCTCGACTCCCGAGCACGCGGGGACCCACGTGGACGCGCCGGCCCACTTCCACGAGGGGACGGCCACGGTGGACCTGCTCCGGCCCGAGGACCTCGTCGCGCCGGCCGTGGTCGTGGACGTCTCGGCCCCGGTCGCGGAGTCGGCCGACTACCGCTGCACGCAGGCCGACCTCGAGCGGTTCGAGGCGAGGCACGGCCGGATCCCGGCGGGGGCGCTGGTCCTCCTCCACACGGGGTGGCGCGCCCGCTGGCCGGACGGGGAGCGCTACCGGAACGCCGACGCCGCGGGCACGATGCACTTCCCGGGCTTCTCCGAAGAGGCCGTGACGTTCCTCGTGAAGAACCGCGACGTCCGCGGGATCGGCCTCGACACGCTCTCCACGGACTGGGGCGGCTCCACCGCGTTCGGGGTCCACAAGATCCTCCACGCGGCGGGCCGCTACGGCCTCGAGAACCTGGCGAACCTCCACCTCCTCCCCCCCACCGGCGCGGTCGTCGTGGTCGGGGTCCTCCCCGTCGAGAAGGGGTCGGGCGCCCCGGCGCGGGTCCTCGCGCTCGTCCCCCGCGGCGGAGCGGGCCGCGCCCGGCTCGAGGGCGACCCGGCGCGCCTGGACCCGCGGGCGCCTCCGGCCGGGGCGGGGGAGGGGGCCGGCCGGTGAGGGTGACGGCGGATCTCGTCGCCCACGTCGCGGCGCTCGCGCGGCTCCGGCTCGGGCCCGAGGAGGCGGAGGCCTACCGGAGGCACCTCGAGGCGCTCCTCGAGTACGTCCGGGTCGTCGAGACCGTGGACGTCACCGGCGTCGAGCCGAGCCCGTATCCGTTCGAGATCGCGCTCCCGCTCCGCGAGGACGTCCCGGTGCCCCCGCTCCCGCGCGAGGAGATCCTCCGGAACGCCCCCGCCCGCACCGACGAGTTCTTCCTGGTCCCGAAGGTGATCGAGGGGAAAGGGTCATGAGCCGCCTCGACCTCCCCGTCGCCGCGATGCGCGACTCGGTGGCCCGGCGCGACGTCTCGGCCTCCGAGATCCTCGAGGAGTCGCTCGGCCGCATCGGTGCGCGCGACCGCGAGCTGCACGCCTTCCTCCGCGTGGACGAGGAGGGCGCGCGGCGGGCGGCCGTGGAGGTGGACCGCCGCGTCGCCCGCGGCGAGGACCCGGGCCCGCTCGCGGGGGTCCCCGTCGCGGTGAAGGACAACATCTGCGTCCGCGGGCTCCCGGCGACGTGCGGCTCGCGGATCCTCGAGAGCTTCGTCTCGCCCTACGACGCGCACGTGGTCGAGCGGCTCCGCGCGGCCGGAGCCGTGATCGTCGGGAAGACCAACTGCGACGAGTTCGCGATGGGCTCCTCGACCGAGAACTCGGCCTTCGGCCCGACGCGGAACCCCCACGCGCCGGACCGGGCGCCGGGCGGGTCGTCGGGGGGCTCGGCCGCCGCCGTCGCGGCGGGGTTCGTCCCGCTGGCGCTCGGGTCCGACACGGGAGGCTCCATCCGCCAGCCCGCGGCGCTCACCGGGACCGTGGGCTTGAAGCCCACCTACGGCCGGGTCTCGCGCTACGGCCTGATCGCGTTCGGGTCGTCTCTGGACCAGGTCGGCCCCCACGCTCGGAACGTCCGCGACGCCGCGGCGCTGCTCGGGGTCCTCGCGGGACGGGACGCCCGCGACTCGACCTCGACGCCCGAGCCCGTCCCCGACTACCTGGACGGGATCGAGGACGGGGTGCGGGGGATGCGGCTGGGGCTCCCGCGCGAGTACCTCGGGGAGGGCTGCGACCGGGAGGTGCGCCGGCGGGTCGAGGAGGCCGTCGCCACCTACCGCCGGCTGGGCGCCGAGGTCGTCCCGGTCTCCCTCCCCCATACGGCGCACGGCATCGCCGTCTACTACGTGGTGGCGACGGCGGAGGCCTCGTCGAACCTCGCCCGCTACGACGGGATGCGCTACGGGTTCCGGGCGGGC
>JAKEIC010000012.1 GCA_022614695.1 Planctomycetales bacterium
GGGCCTCGTGTACACTCCCCGCCCCGTGCCGGACCGGCTTTCCGAGGACCTGGCGTCGCTGAGGATCCCGGACGGGATGCCGCGGGACCCGGACTCCGACAAGGCCTGGCGGCTCTGGGCCGTGGGGGGGATCGTGCTCCTCGGTCTCGTCGGAGGGGGATACCTCTTCGCCGGGTCGCTCCGGGCGCGGCTCGCCTCGACCGAGGTGGACACGACCGAGGCGCGGCTCGCCTCCCCCGCGCAAGCGTCGGTCCAGCTGGTGGCGACCGGCTTCATCGTCGCGCAGACGGCCTCGAAGGTGGGCGCGAAGCTCGAAGCGCGCGTCGCGGAGGTGAAGGTCCGCGAGGGGTCGCGGGTGAAGGTGGGCGACGTGATCGTCCTCCTCGACGCGGCCGAGCCGCGCGCGGCGCTCGCGTCCTCCCGGGCCCGCCTCGCGGCCGAGCACGCGCGGGCGGACGTGGCCCGAGCCAATCTCGCCGAGGCGCGCCGCCAGTACGAGCGCGAGAAGTCGCTCCTCGGGTCGGGAGCCGCGAGGCGGGCCGTCGTCGAGGACCTCGAGGCGCGCGTCGCCTCGCTCGCCGAGCAGGTCCGCGCCGCGGACGCCGAGGTCGAGGTCGCGAAGGCGCAGGGCGACTCGCTCGACGTGACCCTCGGCTACGCGACGATCCGGGCGCCGATCGCTGGCGTGGTCGTCGGGAAGCCCGTGGAGGTGGGCGAGCTGGTGGGTCCCCAGACGGCGGCGGTGGCCGAGATCGCCGATTTCGCCTCGCTCGTCGTCGAGGCCGACGTCCCCGAGGGCCGCCTCCACCAGGTGCGGGCCGACGCGCCCGCCGAGATCGTGCTCGACGCCTATCCGATGCGCCGCCACCGCGGCGTCGTCTCGGAGGTGAGCCCCCGCGTGAACCGCGCGAAGGCGACGGTCGTGGTGAAGGTCCAGTTCGTGGACGAGGCGCCCGACGCGAAGCCCGACATGGCGGCGCGGGTGAACTTCCTCGCGGCCGCGCTCGACCGGGCCGCGCTCGCCGAGCCTCCGCGTCTGGTCGTCCCCGCCTCGGCGGTCGTCGAGCGGGGCGGGACGAAGGTCGTGTTCCGGATCGAGGAGGGCCGCGCGCGCCTCGTCCCGGTGACCCTGGGCGAACCTGTCGGCGACGGCTTCGTCGTCCTCGCCGGCCCGCGGGAGGGGCATCGCCTCGTCGCGAACCCGCCCGCGGGCCTCGGCGACGGGGACGGGATCCGGGAGAGGATGCGATGAGCGAGCCCATCGTCCGGCTCCGGGGAGTGCGGAAGACGTTCTGGCGCGACCGGGAGCCCGTCCCGGTGCTCGACGGCCTCGACCTCGACGTGCCGGAGGGCTCGTTCGAGGCCCTCATGGGCCCGTCGGGCTCGGGGAAGACGACGCTCCTGAACCTCATCGCCGGACTCGACCGGCCGACCGAGGGAAGCATCGAGGTGGCGGGGCAGCCGATCCACCAGCTCCCCGAGGGGGCGCTCGCCCGGTGGCGGTCGGAGACCATCGGGTTCGTGTTCCAGTCGTACAACCTCCTCCCCGTCCTCACGGCGCAGCAGAACGTGGAGCTGCCGCTGCTGCTCCGGCGGCTCCCGAGGGCCGAGCGGCGCAAGCGCGCCGAGACGGCGCTCCGGATCGTGGGGCTCGAGGACCGGACGCAGCACTTCCCCCGCCAGCTCTCGGGCGGCCAGGAGCAGCGCGTGACGATCGCGCGGGCGATCGTTAACGACCCGAAGATCCTCGTCGCAGACGAGCCCACGGGGAACCTCGACAAGGGGAGCACGAAGGACGTCCTCGACCTCCTCGCGCGACTCAACAAGGAGCTGGGGAAGACGATCCTCATGGTCACCCACGACCCGCACGCGGCCGAGCGGGCGACGATCATCCGGAAGCTCGACAAGGGCCAGCTCGCATGAGCCTCGCGGGGATCGCGGCGAGCGACCTGATGCGGCGGAACCGGCTCCGGACGGCGCTCACCCTGGGAGGGGTCGCGTTCGGGGTGCTCGCCTTCATCCTGATCCAGACCGTCATCTCGGCCTGGGAGATCGGAGTCACGACGGCGGCGAAGGACCGCACGGTCACGCGCCACAAGGTGACCTTCGTGATGAGTCTGCCCAAGCGCTATGTCGAGGAGATCCGCCGGACGCCCGGCGTGAAGCAGGCGACCTGGTCCACCTGGTTCGGGGGAAAGAACCCCCTCCAGGAGCGCGAGTTCTTCATGGCGATCGGGGTCGAGCCCGAGAGCTGGCTCGACGTCTACGACGAGGTGGGCGTGGCCCCCGAGGAGCGGAGCGCCTGGATCGCCGACCGTCAGGGGGCGCTCGTGGGCGACGTGCTCGCGAAGAAGTTCGGCTGGAAGAAAGGCGACACGGTGAAGCTCACGAGCAACATCTTCCCCGGGGAGTGGGAGTACCGGATCCACGCGATCTACCAGCCGCTGCGGAAATCGGCCGACCGGAGCATGTTCGTCTTCGACTGGGACTACCTGAACCAGTCGGTCCCGGAGAGGCAGCGGGAGCAGGTAGGCTGGATCACGAGCCGCGTGAAAACGGGGACCGACCCGGCCGCGCTCTCCAAGGCGCTCGACGCGAAGTTCGAGGAGAACGAGGTCCAGACCCTCTCGCAGGACGAGGCGAGCTTCCAGCGCTCCTTCCTCGGGATGATGTCGGCGATCCTTGGGGCGATGAACGTGGTGAGCCTCGTGATCCTCGGGATCATGGCGCTCATCCTCGGGAACACCGTGGCGATGGGGGTGCGCGAGCGGTTGCGGGAGTACGCGGTGTTGCGCGCCATCGGGTTCCGGTCCTCGCACGTCACGCGCCTCGTCCTCGGCGAGGCGGCGGCCCTCGGGGCCGCGGGCGGGCTCCTCGGCCTCGCGATCGCCGTGCCGATCGTCGGGGGGCTCGGGAAGTTCCTCGAGGAGAACATGGCCGCCTACTTCTCGGTGTTCCGCCTCGATCCGGGGACGGCGGGGCTCGCGCTGGCGATCGCGGTCGGGCTCGGGGCCGCGGCCGGCCTCATCCCCGCGCGCGGGGCGTCGCGTCTCCCGGTCGTCGAGGCGCTGCGGCGCGTGGCATGATCCCGCTCTCCTACAACGTCCGGAGCCTCGTCGAGCGCCGGGCCACGACGGCCGCGGCCGTGCTCGGGATCGCGCTCGTCGTCTTCGTGCTCTCGGCCTCGCTGATGCTGGTGGCGGGCGTCGAGAAGACGCTCGGGGGCTCGGGCGAGCCCGACCGCGCGATCGTGCTCCGCAAGGGGAGCGACAACGAGCTCTCGAGCGGGATCGAGATCGGGAGCGTCCCCATCATCGCCGCGGCGCCGGGAGTCCGCTCCGGGGAGGGAGGGGGCCTCGTCGTGGGCGAGATCGTGGTCGTTGCCGCGATGGAGAAGCTGGGCGGCGCGGGGATGTCGAACGTCCTGATCCGGGGCGTGGCGGAATCGGTGTTCCGGTTCCGGCCGGAGGTCCGCTTCACGAGGGGGCGGGCGCCCCGGCCCGGCACCGACGAAGCGGCGATCGGCGCACGTATCGCCGGGAGGTTCCGCGGCCTCGAGATGGACCGGACCTTCGAGCTGCGGAAGAACCGCTCGGCGACGGTCGTCGGGATCTTCGAGGCCGGGGGCTCGTCGTTCGAGTCGGAGGTCTGGGTGGACGTGGAGACGATCCGGCAGGCGTTCCGCCGCGAGGGGATGGTCTCGTCGGCGCGCGTGCGCCTCGAGTCGCCCGCGGCCTTCGAGGCCTTCGAGGAGGCCGTCGAGCAGGACAAGCGCCTGGGGCTCGAGGCCATGCGGGAGATCGCCTACTTCGAGAAGCAGTCCGAGGGGACGGCGACGTTCATCCGGGTCCTCGGCTCGGGGATCAGCTTCTTCTTCGCGCTCGGAGCCGTGCTGGGGGCGATGATCACGATGTACGCGGCCGTCGCGCACCGCCAGCGGGAGATCGGGACGTTGCGGGCGCTCGGCTTCCCGCGCGGCTCGATCCTCCTCTCGTTCCTCGTCGAGTCGGCGCTCGTGGCCGTGGCGGGGGGGGCGCTCGGCTCGCTCGGAGCGCTGGGGCTCGGCGCCGTCCGGTTCTCCATGATGAACTTCGACACCTGGTCGGAGGTCGTCTTCTCGTTCACGCCCACGCCCCAGACCCTCGCGACCGCGCTCGGCGTCTCGATCGCGATGGGCCTGGCGGGCGGCTTCCTCCCCGCCCTCCAGGCGGCGAGGCTACGGCCGGTGCAGGCGATGAGGGAGTAGCGCTAGCGCCCGAGCGCGAGGCGCAGGCCACGCAGCTGGGCCTCCGCCCAGGCCCGCTCGGACCAGCCGGGAGCGGCTGCGGCCAGGGCAGCCTCCATGTCGGCGATCGCGCCGGCGAGGTCCCCGAGCCCCTCCCGGGCCCGCGCGCGATTCGCGTAGGAGTTGGCGTGCCGCGGGTCGATCCGCAGCGCCTCGTCGTAGTCCGCGATGGCTGCGGCGAACTCGCTCCTCTCGCGGTGGGCATTGCCCCGGTTGTACCGAGCGAGGAGGTTCCCTGGCGCGCGCCGCAGGGCCTCGTCGTAGGCCGAGAGGGCGCCGTCCGAGTCGCCCGCACGCCGGCGCATGATCCCCAGATTGGTCCAGAATCGCGGGTTCTTCGGCTCGAGGCGGACCGCCTGCTCGAGGTCGGCGAGCCCGCCCGGAAGGTCCCCGCCCGCGGCGCGCGCCACCCCGCGTTCCGAGTGAGCTTCCGCCCAGCGCGGTCGGAGACGCACGGCCTCCTCGAGGGCCGCGACCGCTTCGTCGGCCTCCCCCCGCTCCCCCCGCACCATCCCGAGCCGGAGCCACGCCTCGGGGAGGCCGGGCGCCAACCGCACGGCTGCCCCAAGCTCCGAGAGCGCCGTGTCGAGGTCGCCCCGCCTGTGGTGCGCGATCCCGCGGTTCACACGCGCCTTGGCATCGCCCGGGTCCAGGCGGAGAGCCTCGTCGAGGTCGGAGAGGGCCCCGGCGAGGTCGCCCCGATCCAGCTTCGCAGCGCCGCGGTTGGTCCAGGCCTTCCCATGGCCGGGGTCGAGCCGGATCGCCTCGCTGTGATCGCGGATCGCCTCGGGCCACTCCCCCCGCTCGCCCCGGGTGACGCCCCGGTTGGTCCATGCCCGGGCGCTCCCCGGATCAAGCCGGATCGCCTGGTCGTGGTCCGCGAGGGAGGCATCCAGCGCCCCGAGCCGTCCCCGGGCGACGCCGCGGTTGTCGTAGACCCACGCGAAGGGGATGCCCTCCTCCAGCCCGAGCGTGAAGTCGCGGTCGGCGGCCGCCGGATCCCCCCCGGGACGCTGGCTCTCCACGTAGCCCCGCAGGAGCACGCCCATCCATCCCTCCACCGCCTCGAGATCCGCGCGGGCCTCCTCCCAGCGGCCCTCCACGGTCGCGAGCGATGCCCGCGCGAGCTTCCCCTCGACTCCCGGGTCGGCGGCGGCCTCCCGGAGCCTGCCGATCGCATCCACCGGCGCGAACCGGAACAGCCCCTCCAGGCCTTCGTAGAGCCGCGCGGCGGCCGACTCGGGCATGTTCCTCGGGACGGCCGCCCACTCGGCGCGCGCCTCGCCGTTCGCGCCGACGGCCCAGAGGAGGAGCCCCCGCTCGAGCCGCAACCCGTGACGTCCGGGGTCCTGCTCCAGGGCGCGCTGGAGCAGCTCCACGGCCCCCTTCGGATCCGACGTGCGCCGGCTGCGGGCGCGCGCGGCGAAGTCATCGCCGCTCGAGGGCGGCTGTGCCGGCGTCGGGGCCTCGACCCGGGCAGGAGACGTGCTCCACGCGAGGCCCGCGACACAGGCCGCGCCGGCCAGTCCCGCGGCGGTCGCCCAGACCCGCCGGCGCCCGACGCCTCCGGCGCCCCCGCGCGGCCTCTCGCCACGGAGGACGCGCTCGAGGTCCTCGCGGAGCGCGGTCCCCTCGGCGTAGCGGTCGGCGGCGCGTTTCGCAAACGCGCTCTCGAGCACGCGCCCCACGGCGCGGGGGACGTCCGGCCGGACCCGGCGCACCGGAGTCGGCTCCTCGAGGAGGAGTTTCCCGACGACGCCCGCCGCCGTGTCCGCCTCCCACGGCGCCCGCCCCGAGAGCATCTCGTAGAGGACGCAGCCGAGGCTCCAGACGTCGGTCGCGGGCGAGAGCGAGGAGACCTCACCGCGCGCCTGCTCGGGGGACATGTAGGCGGGGGTGCCGAGGGCTTGGCCGGTGCGGGTGAGCTTCGAGCCTGTCGCGACGGACTTTGCGATGCCGAAGTCGGTGAGGAGCGCCCGTTCGGTCCGCGGGGGATCGAGCGTCCAGGCCGGTCTCGGCGCGGTCTCGGTCGGGCCGACCCGCACGCGGCTATTCTCTGGGTGGCGCGTCCATCACGCACCGGAACCCGACGCTCGGGTGGCTGCGGTCCAGGGCGTAGCCGCAGCGGTCCGACGCGCGCATCTGCCAGGCCATCGGGCAGACGAACCCGCCCGAGCGGATCGAGCCGGGGCCGCGCGCCGTGAGGACCCGCTCGTAGACGTTTCCCGCCATGTCCATCGCGCCGTAGGGGGACGCGCCCTTCGGGAAGCTCCCGACGGGGCTCGTGTCGTCGAGCCCGGCCTGGAGGAAGTTGCAGAACGTCCCGTCGGGCGTCTCCTCCCCCCAGGGGTAGGACCGCCCGTCGGTCCCGCGGGCCGCCTTCTCCCACTCGATGTCGGTCGGCAGGCGCCCGCCGATCCAGCGCGCGTAGGCAACGGCCCCGTGCCACGTGGCGGCCGCAACCGGGTGCCTCTCGCGCCCCGGCGCCGCGGCCCAGCGACCGCCCTCGCGGACGAGCCCCGGCACCGTCGGATCGAGGAAGGGCGAGACGTCTCCCCTCTGCGCGTCGAGGAACCTCGCGAACTGCCCGTTGGTGACCTCATACTTGTCAATCCAGTAGGCCCCGGTCGTCTCCCGGTGCGGCTCCGGCTCGTCCAAGTCCGGGCGCTCGTCGCCGGAGACGAAGGGGCCCGCCGGGACCGGGATCACCGGCATTCCGTCGAGGGCGCGGACGCGCTCGCCCGGGCCCGCGCCCGGAGCGGTCGGGCCGGGAGGCGCGGACGCGCACGCGGCGCAGGCGAGGAGGGCGGCGGTCCCCGGCCGCAACGCCCGGGCCCTCACGGCATCTCCCTCTCGGCCGCCGCCCGGGCGCCCGACCCGGGGAACCCCTCGATCACCCGCCGGTAGAGGACCCGCGCCCCGTCGGCGTCGCCGTCCCGGACGTACCTCCGGGCCTCGACGAGCTGGCGCCAGGCGGCGCGCTCGGCGGAGATCCGCTCGAGCTCGGCCGGGTCCGCCGTCCCGGACGGCCGCGGCCGCTGGCGGTACTCGCTCCACGGGACCGCGGCCCCCAGCTTCTCCTGGCAGGCCCGGAACTGCGCGATCCAGCCCTCCACGGTCCCCTCGTCCGGTAGGCGCTCGTCCGGCGCCATCACGAACTCCTCACGGGTCGGGGCCGGCCCGACATGGGGCGTGAGGATCGCGTGCCCCGGCGACATCGGGAACCACATCGTCGCGTCGAGCCCCCACTCGAAGACGGCGCGGTGCTGCTCGCACGTGAGCCCCGGGTGGATCCAGCACCGGCCGTCCGGGAGCGAGGCGTGCGGCTCGATCCCCTCCTGGTTCGTCACGCCGACGAGGGGGACCACGTGCTCGTTCACGTACGCGACGAACCGCGGGTCGCGCGCGATCTTCGAACCGAAGCGATCGCAGTTCCCGCAGCCGTCCCAGTGGAGCGTCACGAAGACGATCGCGTTCCGCCGCCGCGCCTCCGCGATCGCCTCCCAGAAGTCGGGCCGCCACGCGACGCCCGAGGTACCCGCCGGGGGCGCGTCGCGGACGTGGCGGGTCCCCGCGCGCGGCGGGAGCCCGTAGCGCGCGAGGCCGGCCTTGGCGAGGTGGGCCTCGTCGGCGGGAACCAGGCCGGGCGTCGGGGGCCCGGGTTCCACCTCGATCCAGAACGTCGGGAGGTAGAGGAGCCTCCCGTCCAGGCGGAACTCCCCCGCGGGGATCTCCAGCATCTCGCCGCCGGCGAGTTCCGTCAGCCGGTATCCGGCCGCGTTCGTCCGCGCGGGGGCAGGCCCGGACGCCCCGCAGCCGGCGGCCGTCAGGAGCAGCGCCAACGCCGGTCCGGGTCGCAAGCTGTTCGACCTAGCGCCGCACGCCGAACGCGGCGAGCGCCTCCGCCTCGGAAGCGTGGATCTGGAAGAGCGAGAGCATCTTCAGGCCCCCGAGCACGCTCTGGATCCGCGCGGACAGGTTCGAGAGGCGCAGCGCCCGCTCGGAGCCCATCCGCACGAGCAGGCTGATGCCGGTGCTGTCCACGTAGCGGACCCGCTCGAGCACGACGAGCACCTTCTTCACGTCCTTGAACCGGGGCTCGACGAGGAGCGCGGCGATCGCCTGCGCCGCCTCGAGCTTCAGGTGCTCGGCGGCCGGCCGGAGAACCAGGACGTCCCCGACGGCTTCGGCGATCGGTGCTTCGGGCATGGCGGCGCCCTCCGCGGCCCCTCGGCGCGCAGCGGGCACTCTAGACGCCCGAGGCGTTTCCGCCAACAGCCCCCCGCCTGCCTCCCGGTCAGCGGAGCGCGCTCGGCGTAGAATGGCCGCCCGGGGATCGGGCGCGGGCCCGCCCGCGGGAGGTGCGCATGAGTGCGAAGTTCCTCGTGGCGGGGACCCTGGCAGGCGGGATGACGCTCTTCGTCTGGGGCGCGGTGAACCACATGGCGGTCCCGTGGCCGAAGGACACGGTCCGCATGTTCAAGGACGACGAGGCCGCGGTCCGCGCGATCCGCGAGCACGCGCCGGAGAACGGCGCCTGGGTCTCGCTGCGAGGCGTCTTCCTGGTCGTGCGGGCCAGGCCGGACCTCTCGGCGGCGAAGGAGGGGGACGTGATGGCGGCGAACCTCCCCCTCGAGTTCGCCTCGAACCTCCTCGTGGCGCTCCTCCTGGCGCTGGTCCTCCTGCGGACTCGCTGCTCCTGCTCGCTCGGCTACGCGAAGGTCGGCGCCCTGATGGGGCTCGCCGCGGGGGCCGCGATCCACCTCTCCGAACGGATCTGGTGGGGCCACTCCACGATGCTCACCCTCGTGAACTTCGCCGAGGTGGTCGTGGGGTGGGGGCTCGCCGGGCTGGTCCTCGGGGCCCTGAAGAGGAAGCTCCTCCCCGAGGCGCCCGCGGGCCCCGCCCCCGCGCCGGTGGCGGCCTAGGAGCGGTGCCCCGCACCGTCTACGCCTCCCCGAGCTTCCTCGCCTCCGCCACGATCTCGGTCCTCTCGCGCTCGAGGCGCGCGAGCGTGCCTCGCCGTCCGAGCCACCGGAGGAACGCCCGCTCGTCCTCGAGGATCTCGCGGCGGCGGTCGAGCACCCGCAGCGCGATCGCGCCGGCAACCGGGAGCGCGACGAGGACCGTGGCCCCGGAGGCGGGCCCGGCGACGGCGGAGGCGCCGGCCGCGAGCCCGACCCACCACACCGGGAACGCCACGAGTCCCGCGAGCATCGCGTGGCTCGACTTCAAGTCCACGTCCCGCGTGCGACGCGCGATCTCGCCGACGATCCCCCACGGGACGAGGTGCGCGAGGATGCCGGCGACCGCGATCGGAAGGCCGAGGGCCAGGACGACGGTATTCCGGATCACGAACCGGGCCACCCCGAACGGCCGGTAGCGGAGCCCCACTTGCCGGTCCCGGATGCCGAGGGTCCGGAGGAGCCGGTCGTAGCGCCGCACGCGCGCGCGCAGCCGCGCGACCTCGTCGGGCCGCTCCTCCCGGAGCCGGCCGTAGGCGGCGATCACCCCGCGTGCGCGGGCGAGCGTCGCCCCGATCCCGCCCGCCGGCCCCGTCGGCGCCTCCCGCTCGAGCATCCCGGCAAGGAGGCGGGCGGCGGCGTGGTCCTCCCAGGTCTCGGCGTTGAGGGTGACTCCCCGGAGCGCCTCCTCGATGGCGCCGGTGAGGCTCCCGATGGCCGCGCGCGGGGCTTGGCGGTGCTGCTCGGCGAAGCGGGCCGCCGGGATCGGCTCCCCGAACGCGAGGAAGACGCGGCTCCGGAACGCCTCCTTCCGCGAGAAGGTGATCCCCACCGGGACGACCTGCGCCCCCAGCGCGAAGTCCCGCCTCTCCTCGGCGCCGAGGAGGATCCGCGCGGCGCCCGTCTTCAGCTCCGCGAGGTCGGGCTCGGAGTGGCTGATGCCCTCGGGGAAGATGGCGAAAGCCCCGCCTCCCTCGAGGACCCCGAAGACGCGCTCGAACGAGTCGAGGTTCTTGCGCCGCTCCCCCGCGGGCACGTCCTGCGCCCGGTACGCGGGCACCCCCCCGACTGCCGCGAGGAGCCTCCCGAAGACCGGCACCTTGAAGAGCCCGCTCTTCGCCATGAACGAGATCCGCCGGGGGACGAACGCGAGGATCGAGAACGCGTCGGCGAGGGAGTTCGGGTGGTTCGCCGCGAAGACGACGGGCCCCGTCCGGGGCACGCTCTCGAGCCCCACGACCTCGATCCGCCGGTAGAAGACCCCGAGGGCGGCGCGCAGGAGCCTGCGCACGAGCGCGTAGAACACGGCGCGGCGAGGCTATCACCGGCACGGTGCGGGCGCTATCGGGGAGCCCTCCCGCCGGGGTCCGGAGACACGGGGAGCCCGCACGGGCCGTGAGCCCGGTCGTGGTCTCCCTCGAGTGACGGGTCCGCTGTCTAGTAGCGGCCGCGACCGCCGCCGCCGCCGCCGCCGCCGCCGCCCCGGAATCCGCCGCCGCCGCCGCCCTCGCCCCGAGGCTTCGCCTCGTTGACGGTGAGCTTGCGGCCGCCGAAGTCCTTGCCGTTGAGGGCGGCGATCGCCGCGTCGGCCTCGTTCTTCGCCGGCATCTCGACGAAGCCGAAGCCCCTCGGCTGGCCCGTCATCCGGTCCGTGATGAGACTCACGGTGGCGACCTGGCCATGCTGGCTGAACGTCGCGCGGACCTCCGCCTCGGTGGCGGAGAAGGGGAGATTCCCCACGTAGATATTCACCGATACTCCTTTGGAGTCGCGGGCACTCGCCGGAACTCCGTCGCCCGTGCTCCGCGGGATTCGGCTCTTCCTGACAAGAAAGATGGCCGGCCTCGACTCGTCACGGACGGGCGGATGTTAGGGAACGAAGCGGCCGTGCGCAAGTCCCCCGGGGGGGGGGGCCCGACCGATCAGCGGGCCCCGGCCTCGTGCTGCGCGAGGAGGGCCCGGACCTGGCCGGCCCACCGGGCGCCGGGAGCGAGACGGAGGGCCTCGCGGAACGACTCGGCCGCGGCTTGCCGGTCCCCGGAGGCCCATCGGGCGAGGCCGAGGCAACGATGGGTCTCCGCGTGGTCGGGCTTCCCTCGGAGGATCCAGGCGTAGTCCTCGACGGCCCCGGCGATGTCCCCCAGGTCGTGCCGGCAGTCGGCGCGGCTGTGGCGGAAGGTGACGTCGTCGGGTTCGGCCGTGCATGCGGCTTCGAAATCCGGGAGGGCCCGGCGGCGGTCCCCGGTGTGCACGCGAGCGCTCCCGAGGTTGTGCAGGACCACGGCGCTGCCCGGGTGGACACGCAGCGCCGCCTCGAAGTCCTCGATCGCACCGGCATGGTCGCCCAGGACGTTGCTGCGGAGGCTCCCGCGATTGACCCGGGCCGCGAAGTGGTCGGGATCCGCCCGGAGAGCGGAGGTGTAGTCGTCCACCGCGCCCTGCGGATCCCCGAGCCGGCTCCGCGAGGTCCCCCGCGCGAAGAGCGTCTCCGGGTCGCTCGGGAGGGCGCGGAGCACCGCGTCGTAGTCCTGGATCGCGGCCCGGTGGTCCCCGAGCCGTGCGAGCGCTGCGCCGCGGTTGCGCAGGGTGACGGCATCGCCGGGCCGGAGGCGGTGCGCGGCGTCGAAGTCGTCCCGAGCGCGGGCGAGATCGCCGAGATCCATCCACGCCTTCCCGCGATTGTTGAGGGCCTGGTAGTCGTCGGGTCGCAGGCGGAGGCACTCCGTGTTGTCCTCCACGCTGCCGCGAAGGTCCCCGAGGAGCCTCCGGGCGTGCGCGCGCTCGAGATAGACCCAGGAGAGGGGCGGGCCGCGCTCCAGGGCCGCCGTGAACTCGCGGACCGCTCGCTCCTGTTCCTCGCGCGACCCGCGACCTTCGTGGTGCAGCAAGAGGGCGCGGACGGCGAACGCTTCCCAGCCCTCCCCGCACGCGGCCAGTTCCCGGTCCCCCTCCTCCCACCGCTGCGCCTCGTAGGCGAGGATCCCGCGAACGAGCGCCCCGCGCTCGCCGGGGGCCGCCTGGGCGGCCTGGGCCAGGTCCTCGGTGGCGCTCGGCAGGCTCGTCGAGCTCGCCTGCTGTACCAGCCACCGGGTGAGCCCACGCCCGTACCGGGCGCGCTCCTGCGACGGGTCCACGGCGAGCACGAGCCCGTACTCGGCGTCGGCCTCCTTCCAAGCGCCCGCCTCCCGGAGGCACTCCGCATGCTCGAGGCGGAGCGCGGGATCGGCGGGGCGGCCCGCGATCGCCTGGGCGAGGATCGCCGCCGCCCCGGCCGGGTCGCTCCGCCTCAGAACCTGGGCGCGGCGGACGCTCTCCTCCTGCCGGTCCGCCGGCGGGCCCGGAACGGTCGCCGGGAGCGACGTCCCGGCGCGCGGGCGGAGGGCCCATCCGGCGGAGGCCGCGACGACGACGGCCGCAGCCGCGAGCCCCCACACGACGCGACGCCCGGGCGCGCGCGCCCGGGGCCGCTCCCCCCGCAGGACGCGGTCCAGGTCGTCGAGGAGCGCTCCGGCGTCGGGGTAGCGGTCTCCGCGGCGCTTGGCGAGGCAGGCGCGGGTGACCTCCTCCACCGGAGCCGGGAGCCCGGCCACCAGGGCGCGGAGCCTGGGAGGCTCGCCGACCAGGATCCTCCCGACCAGGGCCGCGGCGGTGTCGCCCTCGAAAGGCACGCGCCCGGCCTGCATCTCGTAGAGGACGCAGCCGAGCGACCAGACGTCGGTCGCGGCGGTGAGCGCGGAGACCTCGCCTCGCACCTGCTCGGGGGACATGTAGGCGGGGGTCCCGAGGGCCTCCCCGGTACGCGTGAGCTTCGAGCCCGTGACGACGGACTTGGCGAGGCCGAAGTCGGTGAGGAAGGCGTGGTCCCTCTCCCCCCCCCGCTCCCGCTCCCGGGCCTCCGGGCCGGCATGTGGGGCACGGGAGGATTCGAGAGCGGGATCGGAGTGGGTCTCGAACGGCCCCGAGCGCACAGGGCGATTCTATCGGCTGGCGACGGCGGCCTCCTCCGCGGCGAGGATCAGCACCGCGTCCCCGAACTCGTGGCCGAGGTAGCCTCGGCCGGCGGCGAAGGCGTGGGCCGACTCGAGCAGGGCGCGCGGCGCGAAGGCCTCGAGGAGGGCGAAGTGGCTCGTCCCCGGCTCGTGGATGCCGGTGAGGATCGCGTCCACGACCCGCCGGGGGGAGTCGGGGCCGAGCCGGAGGTCGGTCAGCCCGGTCGAGGGCCGGAGCCGGCCTCCGCCGGCCCGCGCCGCCGCCTCGAGGGCGCGCGTGACCGTGGTGCCGATCGCGACGACGCGGCCGCCCCGCCCGCCGGCCGCCTCGACCGCGGCAACCGCCGCTTCTCCCACCTCGTAGCGCTCGGCGAGGGGGAGGCGCCGGTCGGCCGACGCGTCCCCGATCGAGGAGAGGCCGGCCGCGTGGGTGACGGTCGCCACCGCCACTCCGCGGCGGCGGAGCGCGAGCAGCAGGTCCCACGTGAGGGCGAGCCCCGCCGAGGGAGGCTCCACCGCCCAGGGCCGCGCGGCGTAGGGCGTCTGCACGTGCCAGAGGCGGAGCGTCCTCCGGAGGTAGGAGTACTGCACCGGCCGGCCGGCGCCGTAGAGCGCCTGCCAGAGCGCGGCGCCGGGGTCGCACTCGAAGCGGAGGCGGACGAGCCGCGGCTCCCGAGCGTCGGCCTCGACCACGACCGCCTCGAGGCCGTCGAAGCGCAGCCGCTCCCCGACCCCGACCGCGGGCGGCGCGGGCCGGTCCTCGGTCCGCTGCCGCCAGTCCCCCGCCCCGAAGAGCACGGCGCGCCACGTGCCGTCGGGCGACTCCCCCGCGAGCCGCGCCTCGATGGGCGCGCCGGACTCCGTCGCGCCCGCGAGCGACGCGGGGAGGGTCGCGGCGTCGTTCGCCACGAGCAGGTCGCCCGGGCGGAGCAGCGCGGGGAGGTCGCCGAACCGGCGGTCCTCGAACGAGGCGCGCTCCGGGTCCACGTGGAGGAGGCGGACCGACGCGAGGTCGTCGCGCGGCCCCGTCGCCGCGGTCACGACCGCACCGCCCCGCGGGCCACCTCGAGCCGGGCCCCGCTCGGGATCGTCGGGTCGCCGATCAGGTCCGCGAGGACACGGGCCGCGTCGGCCGGCCGCCCGAGGGCCGCGCGGTCCGCGTCGGGCAGGGCCGTGGCGTGCATCTCCGTGTCCATCTCGCCGGGGTCCACGGCCAGCACCCGCACCCCGGTCCCCTCGAGCTCGACGGCCCAGGAGCGGGCGAGGTGGTCGAGCGCCGCCTTCGAGACGCCGTAGGCCCCCCAGCGGGGGTAGGCGCCGACCGCCGCGTCGGTGGTGACGTGGACGATGAGGCCTCTCCCCCGGAGCACCATCGGCCCGGCCAGTACCTTCGCGAGCCGGAACGGGCCGAGGAGGTTCACCGCGAGCGCGCGCTCCAGGTCCTCGCAGGCCGTGTCGAGGAGGAGCTGGAGCGGGACCGGCCCCAGGGTGCCGGCGTTGTTCACGAGCACGTCCACCTGGCCCAGCACCGCGGCGGCCGTGCCGACGATCTCGTGGATCCGATCCTTCAGGCCCACGTCGGCCACGATCGCGTGCGCCTCGCCTCCGGCCGCGCAGATCGAGGCGACGACCTCCCGGAGCGGTGCCGCGCTCCGCGCCACGAGCGCGAGCCGCGCCCCCCGCCGCGCCAGCTCCACCGCCAGCGCCGCCCCGAGCCCGCGGCTCGCCCCCGTCACGACCACCCCGGCCCCTCGGACGTCCATCTCCGCCTCCCTCTGCCCGCCCGCGGGCCGTACTTTCGATCACTCGGACTTGCGATACTCTCGCCC
>JAKEIC010000151.1 GCA_022614695.1 Planctomycetales bacterium
ATCCCCCCTGCACGAGCCGCGCGACGGCCTTGTGGACCCGCGTGACGAGCGGGCAGGTCGCGTCGTAGACGACGAGGCCCCGGTCGGAGAGCTTCTGCTTCATGGTCTCGGAGGCGCCGTGGGCGGTGATCATGACGTTCCGGGTGTCTATCGCGTCGTCCGCGGAGTCCACCATCCGGACCCCGTTCCGGCGCAGCTTCTCCACCACCTGCGGGTTGTGGACGAGCTGGCCGACGACGGTGAGGTTCCCCCGGTAGCGCTCGTCGAGGGCATCCTGGATGGCGTCCCGCACCCCGAAGCACGTGCCGAGGCTGTCGGCGAGGGTGACTCTCAAGCGCGGGATATAGTACCGGTGCGGTCCGACATCGGTCAACCGCTAGAATGCCCGCATGGCCGAGGCGAACGCGATACGCGAGGTCCTCCAGCGCTGGGTGGACCGCGTGCTCCCCGACGTGCGCGTGAAGGCGCTCTGGCTCGAGGGGGAGACGCCACGCGCGCTCCGGGACCCGCGGCCGCCCCTCGACCTCCACGCCGCCGCCGAGGAGCCGGACTTCGCGGCCGTCTTCACCGGCCACGAAGCCCTCCTCGCCGCCGCCGGCCCCGTCGAGGCGCACCGGGACGGCCCGGCCGCGCCGGACGCCCGCGAGTGCCGGGCGCGGATCCGTGGCCTCGGCGAGGTCGTCCTCACCGTGGAGAGGATGTCCCTCCTCGCCAAGCGCCCGCGCGCCGCCGTCACGCCGCTCGTGGACCGCTCGGGGAAGCTCCGGTTCGTGCTGGACTACTCCCGTCGTTCGCGCTAGGCACGCGGGGCGCGCGACCGACGGGAGTGGTACCGGCCGGGCATCGCCGGATCCGGCCTCGAAGTCACCTCTAGGGGACTGGAGAGGTCGAGCCCCGTCCCATCAGTCCGCGTGATTCACGCGGACTAGTCCCTCACCCGCACGAACCAGCGGGAGTAGGTCCCGCCCGGCGACTTCACCCAGAAGATCATGAACTTGTTGAGGGTGAGCGTCGGGTCGTTCACGGGGAACGGGAACCCGATCCCGAACCCCCCGAGGACCGTGTCGCTCTCGTGGTCCACGAGCTGCGGGTCGGAGGCCCCCCCGCTCCTCATCCAGAGGCCCGTGAGGGGGTCGAACTGGTTGTACCAGAAGTGGCCACCCTGGTACTGGTAGAGCCCCACGACCGACCCCGCCTGCGTGGCGAGCGGGGCCCAGGCCGAGGACTGGGAGACGTCGCGGTCCACGAGGACCGGCGGGATCGTGGACGAGACGACCGGCGTGAAGCGGTTCTCGATCGTCCCGTCCGTCGAGTCCTTGTTGTAGAAGCGGTGGCGGTTGGCGGTGATGTTGTTCCCCGCAGTCAGGGGGTTGTCGTCCCGGACCTCGCCGAAGAAGAGGTGCTGGGTCGTCCCCGCCCAGTTCGGGCTGAACAGGATGTCCGGGTTCGTCGGGGTCGTCGTCACCTCGAGTCCGAAGCACTCCTTGGCGCTCCCCGAGCCGCCGATGAGGGACCCGATCTCGCGCGACGTGCCCGCGCGACGCTGGAACGCGCGATAGGAAGCCGGGTTCGAGGAGGCGACGGGGGTGATGTTCCGGACGTAGTACGTGATGAGGTCCCCGGCCGTCCCGCCCGCGCCGCCGCCGTCCGTGCCGGTGATCTCAGGCCAGCCGCCCGGAGAGGCGACCGTGCCCCCGTTGTTCAGCTCGGTGTTGAGGAAGTCCGGGAGCGCGTCCTCGGTGCCGAAGGTCGGGGCCGAGGGGTTCGAGGCCCCGGTCGAGGGCGCGAACGTCACCTTCCGGGTCCGGACCCGGTCCAGCGTCGGGCCCGAGGACTCGTCCTGCTGCCAGAGGACGTGGACCGAGTAACGGTCGCTCTGGACGCCGCTGGCCCGGTAGCCGACGTCCTCCTGGAACTTGAGCCTCTGGACCTGGTCCGTCGAGGTCGCGCCCCCCGTCGTGATCGAGTCCACCTGGTGGCCCGGCCCCGTGGAGGATCCGGTGATCCGGGTGTTGATCGCGGGGGCGGTCCCGGTCCGCGTGGTCTGGAGGCCGCGGCACCAGAGGCCGTTGCCCGCGGCCGTCGTGGAGCGGGCCTGGATCCAGCTCGCGAGAGCCCACTCCCCGGTGCGGTTGAGGACGACCGAGAGGGTGTTCTGGACCGCGGGCTGCCCGCCGACCGCCCCGATCGAGCCGTCTATCTCCACACGGTCGTTGCTCGCCGAGAAGGTCCCCGTGGCCGGGAAGAACTGCACCGCGTAGATGTCCGTGTTCGCCGCCGCCGTCAGGCCGCGGCACTCGAGGACGCCCATCAGGTTCGTGAGGCCCTCGTCGGGACCCGCGAGCGTCCCGAGCCCGAGCATGCTCGTACTGTTCGCGTTGCCGTCCGTCGGATTCACCGTGGCGGCGGGGGACGTGAAGCTCGTCGTCGCGGCCGAGGACCCGTACACGGTCCAGACCAGGTTCCCGTCGCCGGCGCTCACGTCCGTGTAGACGTAGAAGAGCGACCCGTCGTAGACCCCGAGGTAGTCGAAGACCGGATCGGTCCCCGTGATCATGGTCCCGTCCACCGGGAGCGACTGGACCCCGCCGAACACGTTCGTCGTGTTCGAGGCCGAGAGGTCGAAGGTCCGGTACCAGGGCCTCGCGATCGTCGAGCCGGCGTTCAGCCCCTGCACGAAGCCGACCCCCAGGGTGTTCGTCACGTCCCCCTGGAAGTAGAAGTTGATGTTGAGGGGGATCACCGTGAAGGCGTCCCCGAGGAAGATCCCGCCGCCGTGGAGGCCGTCGCTGAAGGGGGCGAAGCAGGTGACGTTGATCGCCGTGTCGTCCGACTGGTCGAGGACCATGGGCGTCGTGTCGAAACCGTAGCGGACGTCGGGGTCGCTCGACGAGACGGCGGCGCCGCTCTGGGAGAGGTCGAAGTACGACGCGTGGAGCCGGACGTTCGGTCCCGCGGAGGTCGAGGCGTTGAAATCGTCGAGGTCCATCCAGCGGAAGACGACGATCGCGTCCCCGTCGCGGAAGCCGAGCGGGGTGTTGACGAAGACGACCGCGGCCTCCGAGAGGTAGAACGGATCGGAGCCGGGCGGGATCCGGTTGATGTTGCTGCCCCGGAAGGAGACGGGGGGCGTGAACGACGAGCCGTCGAAGTAGTGGGCCCAGAGGGTCGTGTTGCTCCCGTCCGAGGTCGTGTAGAGGACGATCCCGCGGTTCCCGACGCCGCTCGGGAAGTAGCGGAGGTTCCCCGACGCGAACTCGCCCGCCTCGCTGAAGCCCATCCCGTCGCCGGCCTTGTTGTGCGTGGGCACGGGGGCGCCGGGGAAGTTCCCGGGGAGGACGGTCCCCGACGTGTTGTTCGTGATGAACTGCTTCGTGTCCTCCGTGCAGCCGCCGCCGAGGACGGCGGCGGCTGAGAGAGCGACGAAGGAGCCGAAGCGAGTGAGGGAACGCATGAGACCTCCTGGGAGGGTGCTCCTCGAGGGCCCCGGCATGCTGCGGCCGGCGGGACGGGCCGCCGCCGGGGAAGGCCGGGGAGTATACACGTGCGTCAAGGGGAAGGTTTCGGCGCGCCCAGGATCCCGGCGGGGACGGGGTGGGGGGCCGCCGGAACGAGGACCGGGGCGGGCCGGCGCCGCGCGAGCCGGCCCATGACGGCCACGGCCGCGAGGAAGAACCCGGCGGCCGCGAGGAACGCGACCCGCGCGTCGTGCCCGCGCGAGGCCTGGAGGGCGTACGCGAGCTGGGGGGCGGCGAGGGTGCGGATCCCGACGCAGGCGGCGTGCACCCCCATGAAAGGACCGGCATCCTCCCGTCCGGCGAACTCGATCGTCCCGAGGGTCCAGCAGACGTTCACGCCCGCCATTCCGACGCCGAAGATGGCGAAGGCCGCGTAGACGGCGGCCTCGCCCTCGGCGAGTGCGATCGTGACGGCGAACGGCGCAAGGCAGAGGAACGAGAGGGCCGACGCCCGCGGGGCCTGCAGCCGGTCCAGGAGACGGCCGAAGATCGGCGAGAAGACGAGCTTCGTCCCCTCGAGGATGAAGAGCGCCCGGCCGTACACCTCGTGGCCGAGCTCCAGGTCCCGCGCGCAGTAGTCGGCGAGCAACGGGTGGGCGAAGAAGAAGCCGAACCCGTAGACCATGAAACCGACCTCGTAGACGGCGAACGCCGGGTGGCCCCGGAGGAGCCGGACGGCGTCCCGGATCGGGTGCGGGACCGACCACGACCTCCGGGCCGGGAACGAAGGATCGGGGAGCGCCACGGGGGCCTCCGCGCGGCCGGGGTCCCGCGGGCGCCGGCGGATCCGGATGAGGCCGTAAAGCGCGTAGGCGCCGAAGCCGAGGAAGCCCGCCACCGGGAAGACGACGCGGAAGAGGCCCGGCTCGTGGGCGAAGAGCTGCGCGCCCGCGAGGCTCGAGAGCCCCGTGGCGAGGCTCCCGACCACCGAGATCCTCCCGAGGATCCGCCCGCGGACCGCGGCGGGGTAGTTCGCCTGCCAGAGGACGTTCAGGGCCGGGAGCACCGCCGGGTGCGCGAAAGCGTGGAGCGCGGCGACGACGAGGAACGGAGCCGGCGCCGAGGTCGCCGCCACCGCGCAGAGGGTGAGCCGCCCGGCGAGCCCCGCGACCACGAACACGCGGAGCCGGTCGGCGGACGCGAGGAGTCCGGCCCAGAACGTCGAGGTGAGCATCGCGACCGAGGTGGCCTGCAGGAAGAGGACGATCCCCCACCGGGGCGCCCCGAGCTCGCGCGAGGCGAAGAACGGGGCGAGGGAGATGATCCCGGCGAAGGCGCCGTCGAGGGCCGACGCGAGGAGGTGCCGCCGGTAGGAAGGTCCCGAGAGGAACGGGACGGGGCCTCGCCGGGAGGGATTCATGACGGGAGCTCCTGGTCCGTGGTCCCTGGTTCAGGGGAGGACCCGACCAGGAACCCGGAACCCGGAACCCGGAACAGCCGCCGGAGGGCTCGCGCTCATCCCCCCTGCCCGATCTCCGCCACTCCCGTGATCTGGTACGCCCCGGTCTTTCCGTCCTTGGTGAAGGAGATCACGCCGAGCCGAGCCGCGTCCTCGAGAAGCTGCGAGAGGGAGTTGTAGCCGTAGTAGGACTCGTTGAAGGAGGGGCGCTTGCGCTTCATGGTCTGCTTCGCCATGGAGCCCCAGATGACCTCCTTGCCCTCGCGCAGGAGCGCGTGGATCGAGTCCACGAGGAGGGCGAAGCACTCGGCCTGCTTCTCGGTCAGGCCCCCCGGCGCCCCCGAGACCGGTAGCCGCGTCGCCGTCGGCTGGCGGATCAGGTCCTCGTAGTAGATGAACTCGTCGCAGTTGTCGCGCAGGAGCTCGCTCGTCGAGTTCTTCACCCCGATCCCGATCACGTACTTGTCGTTCTCCTTGAGCTTCGAGACGAGCGGCGAGAAGTCGGAGTCGCCCGAGGCGACCGCGAACGTGTCGAGGTGCTCCTTCGAGTACGAGAGGTCCATCGCGTCCACGACCATGTGGATGTCGGCCGAGTTCTTCCCGGAGAGCGACCGGCTCGGGATGTCTATCATCTCGATCGCGCACTCGTGGAAAGAGCGCGTGTAGGGCTCGAACCGGCGCCAATCGCAGTACGCCCGCTTCACGACGATCTTCCCCTTCTCGAGGAGGCGGTCGAGGACGAGGTTCACGTCGAACCGCTTGTACTTCGCCTCCTGCACGCCCAGGACCAGGTTCTCGAGGTCTATGAAGATCGCGATCTTCTTCTCGTCGCCTCGTCCCCGCTCGTCGCTCATGCGCCGTCCTTTCGGCCGCCACTCGAACCGTTGGCGCCGGACGCGCCGGACGCGCCCGCCCCTCCGAGGCCGAGGAGGGTCTCGAGACGGGCGACGCGGGCCGCGAGCGCGCGCGCCTCGTCGCGGGCGGCCTCGAGGTCGTCGCGGAGGCCCCGGGCCGCGCCGGACCCCCCGTCCTCGAGCCCGCGCAGCGCCTCGGCCGCGCGCCTCCGGACGCGCCCGTCGAGGTCGCCGTCGCGGGCGCGGCGAAGCGCCCCGGCCGCCTCGGGGTCGCGGAGCGACGCGAGCGCGCGGACCGCGCCCTCGCGCACCCGGAACGCGGGGTCGGAGGCGAGGTCCTGCAGCAGCTCCCGGGCCTCGCGGCGGAGCCGTCCCTCGGCCTCGGAGGCGAACCGGCCGATCCCCTCGATCGCCCCGACCCGCGCCGGCTCGGGCTTGCCCGGCGCCGCCCAGGCGCGCAGAAGGGGAAGCGCCTCGGCGTCCCTCAGAGCCCCGAGCCCCCGGAGCGCCCCCGACCGGATCGCCTCTCGGTGGGACGCGAGCGCGAGCGCCTGCTCGAGGACCGGCAGCGCCCCCGGCTGCCGGGTGCGGCCGAGCGCCTCGGCCGCCGACCCGCAGACGTAGTAGGAGGGGTCCGTCGTGGCGAGCGGCCGGAGCGCCGCCGCCGCCTCGGGGGCGCGGAACTCCCCGAGGGCGTCGGCCACGGCGCGCCGCGCCTTCGGGTGCTTCTCGGAGGCGGCCGCCTGGACGAGCGCCGCCAGAGCCTCGCCCCCGCGCGCCTTGGCCAGCGCCCGCGCGCACTCGGCGCGGACCCCCCAGAACGGATCCCCGCGCAGCGCCGCGGCGACGGCCGCGATCCCGCCCGGGACCGACGCCCGGGCGAGCGCCTGCGCCGCCCGGATCCGCCCGATCGGGTCGGGGTCCTTGGCGAGCGACTCCCGGAGCCACCCGTGCGGGAGCCTCAGGTCGAGGCTCTTCAGGACCGTGTCCCCCGGGTCCACCCGCAGCATCGTCGGCGGGCCCGGCACGCGGATGGTCGCGATCGAGGTCGGGCCCTCGATCGAGAGCGTCGCCCGCCGCTCCCCCTCGGCCGTCACGACCTCGAGCGGGAGAGGCAGGGTGAAGACCGGGGTCACGTCGTCGGGCTTCTGCGTCTGAGTGACGGTCACGCGGACCTCGGCCGCGTCGGGGTCGTAGGCCGCCTCGACGCGCAGGTCGGGGTGGCCGCCGTGGTAGAGCCACTGGTCGAAGACGGGCCCGAGGTCGCGCCCCGAGACCTCCTCGAGCGCGCGGCGGAAGTCCTCGGTCTCGGCGAGGCCGCCCGCGTGGCGGGTGAGGTAGAGCCTCACGCCCTCCCAGAAGGGGCCGGCCCCGAGGAGGCCGCGCAGCATGTTGAGGACTCGCCCGCCCTTCTCGTAGAGGTGGCGGTCGAAGATCTCGATCGGGTCGCGCCAGGCCCGCGCCACGATCGGTCGCCGGTAGCGCGTCGCGTCCTCGCGGAAGTACTCCTCGCCCTGGAGGAACCGGTCGTAGAGCGCCTCGTCGAGACCCTCGGACTCCTCGCGCCAGACCGACTCGAGGAACGTGGCCCAGGACTCGTTCAACCAGGCGTGCGGCCATGTGCGGCAGGTGACGAGGTCGCCGAACCACTGGTGGGCCAGCTCGTGGGCGACGAGGGGCTCGCTCGAGAAGTCGAGGTGGGCCCGCTCGTCGTGGAGCGTGAGGTCGGTGAGCGTCGTCGCCGAGATGTTCTCCATCCCCCCGAAGAGGAAGTCGGCGACGGCCACCTGGGCGTACTTGGGGTAGGGGTACTTCACCCCGAGCCTCCGGTTGAACGCGCGGATCATGTCCGGCGTCTTCCCGAAGGAGCGGCGCGCCTCGGCCTCGCGGCCGGGGGCCACGTAGTAGGAGAGGGGCACGCCGTCGGCTTCGTCCTTCACCTCGGCGAAGGTCCCCGCCGCGATCGAGAGGAGGTACGTGACGTGGGGAATCTCCATGCTCCAGTGGAAGGTTCTCTCGCCCCGGCCGGCCTCCATCACGCGGTTCAGCCGGCCGTTCGAGACGGCCGTCATCCGCTCGGGGACCGTGACGACCATCTCGGAGGTGGCGCGCTGGTTCGGGTAGTCGGGGCAGGGCAGCCAGTAGCGGTTGTCCTCGTCCTCCCCCTGGGTCCAGGCCTGGAGCGGCCGCTCGGGGTTCGCCTCGTCCGGCGCGAGGAAGTAGAGGCCGCGGCGCGGGGAGCCCGAGTAGCGGACGGAGAGCTTCACCTCGGCTCCCGCCGGGCGGGGCGGATCCACGGTGACCCCGAGCCGCTCGCCGTCGTACCAGAAGGGGACGGGAGCCCCGTCCGCGGTCACGCGCTCGATTTCGAGCCCGACGGCGTCGAGCGCGACCGTGCGGAGGCCTCCGGCGAGGGCCGCCAGGGTGTGGGTGACGGTCCCCTCGACGCGCCGCCGCTCGAAGTCGAGGCGGATCTCGAGGCGGATGTGACGCAGAGCCGCCGAGACGTCCCGGCCGAAGCGCACCGGCGCGCCGGGGAAGGAGAAGGGCTTGCGACCCGAGCCGTCGCCGCCCGCCTCCCGCCGACCGCACGTCGCCTCTCGCGCGTCCGCCATGCCGCTCTCCTGTCCTCGGTGGACTCCTCGCGGGCGCGAACGGTACGAGTCCCGCGGGCGGGCGTCAAGCGGGAGGCGCCCCGCGCGCCGGGGCCGCTTGACGGCTCCGGCGGGCCGGGCTAGAGTCGCCGGGGTTCGACGGGGCGGGCCCCCGGGAGGCACCGATGGCGGATCTCACCTTCAAGGTCGCTCCCATAGACGGGATCCAGA
>JAKEIC010000152.1 GCA_022614695.1 Planctomycetales bacterium
CCAGCCGGTGCCGCGGGAAGCGCGGAGCTGCATGCCGCGCTCAGTCTCGCGTGCCTCGCCCGGCACGCCCGTACCTTGGGGCGGGTGCGTCCCAGCTCCCCGCTGGCGAGGGGGACTTGAGGAAGAGCGTCAGGCCGATCACGGCGTAGATGTTGTCGAGGGGACCCGCATTGGCGGGGGCGAGGTTCGGGTCGGAGGCGTTGGCCGGGGCCCCTTGGCTGCCTCCCCCGAAGCCCGCGGTGATCCCGAGGTCCACGTGCGGATCCGCCCGGAGGAGGAGCCCCAGCCGGAACCCGAAGTCCCAGGCGAGCGAGTCCGTGGATTCGTAGAGGTTCGCCCTCGTCCGCGGGGTGCTCGGGCCCCAGAGGTCTCCGTCCACCTCGCTCGAGTGGCCGTAGCCGAACCCGATCTGCAGCCCCAGCCAGAAGCGCGCCGGCCCATCCGGGGGGCCGAACCGGAACCTGGCGAATCCACCGAGAAGCCCGCGGGTCACGGTCATCTCGTCCGGCTCGAGGGCGGTGCCGAAGCTGTCCCGGTAGGTCCGGCCCCGATACGTGGTCTGGTCCACCTGCAGCCACGGGCCCACCGAGATCGTGGCCTTCGTGCGACGGAGCAGGACGAAGTCCAGGTGCATGGCTGCCCATGTCATCGTGCCGCTGCCGAACAGGTCATCGTAGATCGCCCCCCCGCTCTGGTGCGCCGTCCCGCCGAGCGCGGTGGCGCCCATGCCGCCGGAGAGAGAGCCCTCGACGAGGCCGAGTGCCCTGGGCGGTCCGCTCTCCTGAGCTCGTGCGGGCCGCGTCACCGCTCCCGTCGCGATCGCCCCCGCGAGGGCGGCCAGGACCGCGCTCCTACGGTAGTCCACGTCATCCTCCCTGCCGCGGCTAGCCCTCTCCAGCGGCGCGGCGGAAGGCCCAAGATCAAGAACCGTGCCGACCGACCTGCCCAGGGAGGCACGGCTTGATCGCGAGTCCGACGGCAATGCCTCCAGGAGGATTCCCCCGACCCGGCAGAAAGTGCCGAGCGCCGGCGGATGCGGAGCTCGGCCTAGAGCGTCAGGATCTCCACGAACTGCTCCCGTTGCCGGACTCGCACCTCAGCCACCCCGTCGAGGAATCCCCGCTGCCCGAGGAGGGCGAACCCAGAGAGGGCCAGCGGCGGGACGAGGAGGGCCCGGGCGCACGGGACCTCGACCGCGGCCTCGCGCCCCGCCGCGTCCATGTCAGGACCTTGAAGCCGGAAGGTCACCCCATCGAGGACCGGCGGCTTCCCCCGCCACCCGCCGACGGCGACCGAGGCGCGCAACCTCCGGCTCGGCCGCACGCCGAGCGCCTCGGCCACGTCGAGCGGGAGCGCCGTGAACAGGGAGCCGGTGTCGAGCAGCGCCACGAGGACCACGGTCCGGGCACCGCCCGCCGAGACGCGGACCAGCACGACCGGTCTTTCCACGTCGGCGGGCTCCCCTGGGAGGGCCCTGAACGCGAAGCGGAGGCGGGCCACCTAGTAGGCGACCGCGCCGTAGTCCCGGAGTGCGAGCAGGATCGCCGCGTCGTCGTGCCCGTCCGCCCGGGCCTTCGCGAGGGCCTCCGAGAACGTCTTCCCCACGGCGACGACTCGGGACCAATCGGCGGCGATGGCGACGTACTTCCCCGCGTTCCGGCGGATCTCCTTGGAGAGCCGCGAGCGGGCCGGCGGCCGCGGGGCAGTGCCCCTGCGTCCGTGCGCGGGTCTCGCCGTGCCAGGCATCGTGGTCTCCCTCCCGACTCCACCGAAGGCGCATCCAGGATGATACTCCGCCCGCCCCTGGGCGCGCCACGCGTGTTCCCAGACGTACAAACGCACGGTCTCCGGACGTCCCCGACTCCCAGGCGGGCCACGCGCCCTGTTCGCCAGCTCTCCGCCAAAGGGCGATCCACAGAGCCTACCTCAGCGCGAGCCAGGTGCCCCCGTCGCCGCCGCGGCCGCCGCTGCCCGCGACGCGGGGGGCGTCGAGGTTGTCGGGATCGGCGCCGGCCGGGTCGTAGGCGGCCTCGGGCGCCGGCGCCTTTGTCGTGCCTTCGTAGGACTGCGCGCGGTTGTCGGTCACCAGGATCTCCCCCGCGTCGCTCACGCAGAAGGCGCGGCCCCCCGTCTGCGCGCGGGCCGACGGCCACGCGTAGCAGCACCAGCGCTCCTCCTGGAGGTTGCCGTCGCTCCGGTCGCCCGCCGGGACGGCCGCGGCCTGGTGTACGGCCTGCCCGGCGTACGTCGGCAGGTAGACGCGGAACTCGTACCCGGACCTCTGCGCCGAACCCTGGCGCACCGTGCCCAGCTCCGTCGGGACCGCCGGCGGGGAGAAGGCCGCCCCCCCGAGCCCGCCGTCCACGCGGAGGGGGCTCGCGCCCGAGAGCTCCCCGAGGAACCCGTACTCCCCGGTGCCGTCCATGTCCTGGTCCACGGCCGCCGCCTGGCGGAACTGGGTCTCGGCCGACGCAAGCGTGCGCAGCGCGCCGATCGCCGCCGACTCGTTCGCGCAGAGCTTCGAGCGGAGCAGGGCCGGGGTCATGACGGCCGCGAGCAGGGCGATCATGGCGACCACGACGCTCAGCTCGACGAGAGTGAACCCCCGGCCGGCCGCCGCATCCCTCCGCGCGAGTCTCCCCATCGTCGTTCCCTCCATGTTTCCTCCCTCCGCGAGGTCCGTCCCGGCGGCGCCCGCACCCTCGGGGCCCCGCGTCCGTCGGCCTCCGTCCCTCTTGAGCGGAAAGTGCGGCCGACCGTCCAGGCTTGACCCCCTCGCGCCCCCCTCCGAGAATCCGGCCGTCGCATGGCCTCCGCCGGGGACGGGCAGGCGGAACTCGTCCGGAAGTCCGCCGGGGGGGACGGCGACGCCTTCTCGAAACTGGTCGCGCCGCACGTGACAGGGCTGCTCCTGCTGATCCGCCGGAGCGGGGCGCGCCTCCTCCGGGGCGACTTCGACGAGGAGGACGCCCTCCAGCTCGTGCTGGAGCAGGTCTGGCGCCGCCTCCCCGGGTTCGAGTACCGCGGGGCCCAGCCCTTCTACCGCTGGCTCGTGACGATCGCCGGGTTCGTCCTCGCCGACCGCGCCCGCTACGTGTCGGCCGGGAAGCGCGGCGTGGGGCGGCACTTCGAGTCGCGGGTCGAGGGCGTCCCCTCGGCCTCCGCGATCGCCGACACGGCCACCTCGATCTCCCGCCGCGCCATGCGCCGCGAGGCGTACGGGCGCGCCGCGGCGGCGCTCGAGGCGCTCGAGCCGAAGCACCGGCAGGTGGTCGAGCGCCACCTGCTCGAGGCCCAGTCCCTCTCGGAGATCGCCGAAGCGCTCGGGATCACCAAGAACGCCGTCTGGGAGCGGCTGCGCCACGGGATGGGGATCCTCCAGGCGGCGTTGGTAGCCCGCCCGTGACCCCCGAGGAGTCGGACGCCTGGCTCGGCCGCGTGGACGAGATCCTCGCCCTCGCGCGGGCGGGCGAGGACGTCGAGGCGGCGCTCGCGGCCCTCCCGCCGGTGCGACAAGAAGAGGTCCGGCAGTTGCTCGCGGCCGAGAAGGGCGTCCTCGGCCCGCCCGACACGGTCGCGGACGCCGGGACCGGGGGCCCGGGGACGGCCCTTGGGGACGGGGGGAGCGGGCCGCCCGAGCTCCTCCCCGGCACGATGCTCGGCCCCTACCAGGTCGAGGAGCGCATCGGGAGGGGCGGCATGTCGGTCGTCTACCGCGCCCACCACGCGGGGCTCGGGCGCGACTTCGCGCTCAAGGTCCTCCGCCCGGGGCTCTCGCTCGAGCCCGAGGCGCTCGCCCGCTTCCGGCGGGAGGCCCGCGCCGCCGCGTCGCTCGCGGACCACCCCGGCATCGTCGCCGCGCACGACATGGGCGAGGCCGACGGCCGGCTCTACTTCGTGATGGACCTGGTGGACGGGACGTCGCTCCGGGACCTCGCCGGGCAGACGGACCTCGCGCCCCAGCGCGCCGCCACGATCATCGCCGAGGCCGCCCGCGCGGCCCACTACGCCCACGGGCGCGGGATCCTGCACCGGGACGTGAAGCCGGGGAACATCCTCGTCTCCTCCGCCGGGCGGGTCCGCCTCACCGACTTCGGTCTCGCGAAGGCGATCCGCGTCCAGTCGAGCACGTCGCTCACGCGGACGGGCGCCGTCATGGGATCGCCGAGCTACATGAGCCCCGAGCAGGCGCGCGGGCAGGCCCTCGACCCGCGGGCCGACGTCTACGGGCTCGGGGCCTCGCTCTACGAGGCGCTCACCGGCCGCCCCCCGTTCACGGGCGACTCGACCCTCGACCTCCTGGCCTCGGTCTGCCGCGCCGACCCCGTCCTGCCGCGGCGGCTGAATCCCCGGGTGCCGCGCGACCTCGAGACCATCGCGCTGAAATGCCTCGAGAAGGATCCCGACCGCCGCTATCCGACGGCCGAGGCGCTCGCGGCCGACCTCGAGCGCTGGCTCAAGGGCGAGCCCATCGCCGCCCGGCCGCCCGGCTGGCTCCGGGGCCTCGTCCGGGCCGCGAGGCGCCGCCGCGGGCTCGCGACCGCCGCCGCCGCCGCGCTCGTCGCCGCCGGCCTCGTCGCCGCGATCGCCCTCCCGAGCCTCGTCTCCGAGCGCCAGGAGCGCGCCCGCGTCGAGCGGGAGGGGGAGGCGGAGCTGGCGGCGCTCGCCGAGCTCTCGGGGCTCTGGGCGCGGCTGGTCATCGCGAGGCAGGGGCTCGCCAACGCCGCGAGCGACCCCGCGAGCGTGCGGGCGGAGATCTCCGCGGCGGCCGAGGCCGTCTCCGCCTACGCGGAGCGCCATCCGCGGCAGCCGCAGGCCCCGTACGTCCGGGCGCGGGCCCGGCTCTATCTGGGGCGCCTCGGGGAGGCCGAGGCGGACGCCCGGGAGGCGATCCGGCTCGAGGAGGGGTTCGTCCCCGGCCATGCCCTCCTCGCGCGCATCCTCCTCGAGCGGTACCGGGAGGCCCAGTACCAGGTCGGCTCGCCCCGGGTGATCGCCGCCCGCCAGAGGGCGGCGGCCCCCCTTCTCGAGGAGGCGCGCCGCCACCTCGCCCGGGCGCGGGCGGCGGGCCCCGGGCCGGCGAGCCTCGAGGCCTGGCGCCTGCTCCGGACGCGCGAGGACGACGTCGGGGACGCTCTCGTCGCGGCGCTCTCGGTCTACTACCTGGACGGCGACCGGGCGGGCGGCGTGGCGCGGCTCGCCGAGGCGCACGCCCGCTCGCCGGCCGGCGAGTCGGCCGCGTGGCTCGGCGCGCTCGACAAGGCTCCCGGAGCCGAGAGCCGATGGTGGGACGAGGCGGCGCGTCTCCTGCCGCACTCCCCCCGGGTCTACCTCGACCGGGGGACCTCCCGCACGAAGGCGGGCGACCTCGCGGGGGCCGAGCAGGACTTCACGCGGGCTCTCGAGCTGGACCCCCGCGACGCGCGCGCCCTCACCAATCGGGCGGCGGTCAAGCACCGGCGCGGCGACTCCGCGGGCGCCATCGCGGACTGCACGGCGGCCCTCGCGCTCGATCCCCGCAACTCCGCCGCGCTCAACAACCGCGGCCAGGCGCGCTGGAAGAGCGGCGACCTCGCGGGCGCGCTCGCCGACCTGTCGGCGGTCCTGGACCTGGTGCCCGAGGATCCCGAGGCGTGGCTGAACCGCGGCTCCGTGCGCGACGCGCAGGGCGACCTCGACGGCGCGCTCTCGGACCTCGACCGCGCCCTCGCGCTGGACCCCGCGTACGCGATGGCGCACTACAACCGCGGGGTCGCGCTGCACAAGCGCGGGGAGAGCCGCGAGGCGATCGAGGCCTTCTCGCGCGCGATCGAGAGAGACCCCGCGATGGCCGACGCCTGGTGCAACCGGGGGAGCGCGCACCACGCGCTCGGCGACGTCCAGGCCGCCCTCGACGACTTCACCCGCGCGATCGCCCTGGACGAGGCGTCGCCGCAGGCGTGGCACAACCGCGGCCTCGTCCGCGCCTGGAACCGGGACCTCGCCGGGGCGGAGGCCGATTTCGCGCAGGCGCTGGCGCTGGCCCCGCCGGGGTGGCCTCCCCGGGCGGACACCGAGAAGAACTTGGAGCAGATCCGGAAGGCGCTCCGGCGGGGCTGACCGGCGGCTTCGCCGCGTCGCCTCCCGCCGCGTCGTCGCGCCTCCTCCGGACGGCCCTCGCATTGCCCGGCGGGAGTCCGGCGCGTCTCGACTGTCCCGATTGGCAGGCCTCCCTCGAGCGCCCGGGTGCCGTCCTCGTCAGCGGCCTTCGCCCGTCGGGGCGGCGGCCATGCGGTCGCAGTAGTCCAGGCGCCGCCGGGTCTCCTCGGCCTTCGGATGCTCGGGCGCGAGGCGCAGGAACTCGCGGAAGGCGTCGGCCGCGCGCCCCCAGTCCCCCTGACCACCCCTCGCCAGCCCGATATTCAAGTAGGCTTCGGGCGCGCCCGGCTTCAGGGCGAGCGCCGCCTCGGAGTCCTCGATCGCGCCCGCCCAGTCCTGCAGTCCGCGCCTGGCATGGCCGCGGCTGCTCAGGGCCTCCGCGTACCGTGGGTCGATCCGGAGGGCGGCGGAGTAGTCCTCGATCGCCCCGCGGAAGTCCCCGTCCGCGGCGCGGACGTTGCCCCGGTTGCAGAGCGCTCCGGGGAACTCGGGGCTCAGGCGGAGGGCCTCGTCGAGGTCCGCCAGGGCGCCCCTCAAGTCCTGCCGCCTGAAGCGGGCGACGCCCCGGTTGCAGATGGCCTTGAAGTAGCCTGGGCGCTGCTCGAGCGCCCGATCGAAGTCCAGGAGGGCTCCGTCGTAGTCGCCCATCTCGATCCGGACGAGGCCGCGCCCGTTCAGCGCCTCCGGCATGAGCGGATCCAGACGGAGGGCCGACTCGAAGTCGTCGAGCGCCAGCGGGAGCTGGCCCATGTCCAGTCGCGCGATGCCCCTATTGGAGTAGCCCTCCACGAGTCCCGGTCGCAGGCGGAGCGCCGCGGTGTAGTCGTCCACGGCCCCGGCCGGATCCGCCATCAAGTGCCGGGCTCGTCCGCGATGGTAGAGGGTCCCCGGCCCCTCGGGATGCAGCAGGAGCGCGGCGTCGAAGTCCTCGATCGCTCCCCGGTGGTCTCCGAGCTCGGACCGGGAGAGCCCGCGCGCGAACAGCGTGGCGGCCGACCGCGGCCGCAGAAGCAGGGATTCGTCGAAGTCCCCGAGCGCCGCCGCGTGCTGGCCGAGGCCCTGCCGCGCGACCGCACGGTTGTGCAGGGCGTCGGGGTACCGCGGGTACAGGCGCAGGCTCTCGTCGTAGTCCGCGATCGCCGCGCCCGGCTCGCCGAGCCGCACGCGCGCGTTCCCCCGGTTGTTGTAGAGCCACGCGAACGGGATCCCGTCGTCCAGGGCCCGCGTGTAGGCCTGGAGCGCCGCCTGCCGGTCGCCCGCCGGGTCGAATGTCTCGACGAATGCCCGGAGCAGCGACGCTTCCCAACCCTCCAGCCTGGCTACGGCCAGACGCGCCCCCGGCCAGTCCTCCTCGATGGCCAGCACCGCCGACCGGGCGAGCGTCGCCTCCCGGCCCTCCTCCCCCGCGAGGCCTCGCAGTGTGGGCAGCGCCTCGGGGCCTCCCAGCCGCCCGCCCTCGAGCCGGGTGAACGCCGCGAGCCCGATGAAGAGCTGGGACGAGCGGCCTTCCGCGGACTCACGCGGGATGGCCCCCCACTCCCGCCGGGCGCCGTCGTCGTCCCCGGTCGCCCAGAGGAGGAGCCCCCGCTCGAGCCGGAGGTCGCGGCGCTCCGGGTCGAGCGCGATCGCCACGCCCAAGAGTCGCGCAGCTTCCGCGGGATCCGCCGACCTCCGGGAGCGCGCGCGGCTCGCGAGGGCGTCCGCCTCCGAGGGGGCGCCGGGGAGCCGATCGATGCGCCCCTCCGGCCCCCGAGGCCCGGCCGCCGCGACGGCCGCGACCAGGCCCGCCGCCGCCGTCAGGGCGGCGGCCGTCCACCGGCGGATCGCCCGCGGGATCGGGGGGCGAGGCCGCTCGCCCCGGAGCACACGCTCGAGATCCCCGCGGAGCCGCTCCCCGCTCGAGTAGCGGTCCCGCGCCCGCTTCCGCAAGCACGCCCGAACCACCTGCGCGAGAGGATCCGGGACCTCTCCCCGGAGCGACCGGAGCCGAGGCGGCTCGCGGAGCATCACCGCGGCCACGACCGCCGCATCCGTACCCCCCTCGAACGGCCGCCGTCCCGCGAGCAACTCGTAGAGGACGCAGCCGAGGCTCCAGACGTCCGTGGCGGGGCTGAGCGACGAGACCTCCCCGCGCGCCTGCTCCGGGGACATGTAGGCCGGGGTGCCCAGCGCCTCGCCGCTCCGCGTGAGGCGAGAGCCGGTCGCGACCGACTTCGCGAGGCCGAAGTCGGTCAGGAATGCGCCCGGAGGGTCCGTTTGTGGTTTGAGGTCTGTCGTTTGTCGTTGAGGATCGGCTTCCTCGGAACGGCAAGCGCGAGACGACAAACCCGAAACGACCTTGGTTCCGAACAGGATGTTCCCCGGCTTCACGTCGCGGTGCAGGATCCCCTTCGCGTGGGCCGCGGCGAGCGCGTCGGCCAGGTCGTGGGCGATCCCGACCGCCTCGCGCCACGGGAGGGGCTCGCGGGCGATCTGCGCCGAGAGCGGCTCTGCCTCCACGAGCTCGAGAGCCACCCAGAACGGCGACTCCCCCTCGGAGGCCGCGTCGAGGACGCGGACGACCCCGGGGTGGTCGAGCCCCCGCGTCATCTCGACCTCGCGCCGGAAACGGCGCAGGTCCTCCGCGCCGGGGCCGTCGTCCCCGGCCCGCAGGACCTTGAGGGCGACCTCGCAGCCTCTCCGGGCGTCCCTCGCCCGGTAGACGGTCGCGAACCCTCCGCGGCCGATCTCCCCGAGGATCTCGTACGGCTCGAGGAACCGCGGGTTCGGGTCCGGCATCGGTGCAGCGGATTCTACGCCGCGTCGGGCCGGGGCGGGCGAGACGACCTGCTCACGGCGTCCGCTGTCCCGGCTCACGGGGAGTACCGGAACGTCCATGCGTTGATGCGTAGAGCAGGATCCGCTGCCTCTTCCACGCATGCCCCGGCGCGCGCGGCTCGACTTCCCTGGCGCTCTCCACCACGTGATGGCTCGCGGGATCGAGCGGCGCCCGGGCCCGACCGGGGTCGCAGGTGAGGCTGGCGATTGAGTCAAGAGTCAAGCACGGCCCACAGCCGCCGCCTCGCCCGCGCGGACGTAGAATGCCGGCGGGATCGGCGCGGGGGCCGGGGTCCGGGGAGGTGCGAGGGTGGCGGGACGTCGCGGCGAGCGCTGGCGAGCGCTGCGGCGCGGAGTGGGTGGCGCTGGGACGCACGCTGCTCGCATCGGGCGCGGCGGAGCGCGCCGAGGTGTTCGTGGGGCGCGCCCTGCAGGCCGACCCGGGCAACTCGGAGGCGGTCGCCTTCAAGCTCGACCGGCTCGTGTTCCGTGCCAAGGCGGCGTGGGATGAGGGGGACAAGCTGCAGGCCCGGACCCTCGCGGAGTCGGCGCTCGCCATCGATGCCACCCACGCGCTCGCGCGCCGCGTGCTCTTCCTCGCGCAGGACCGCCCGATGGAGATGCTCGAGGCCATCCGTATCGGCGCCGAGCACGTCGAGTTCTGCGTGGTCTCCGAACAGAAGCTCTTCGACGCCCACCGCGCGCTCATCTTCGAGATCGCGCGGACGTTGCGGTACGAACCGGAATCCAAGTAGGGCGTCCGGGCAGCCGGGCCGCGCGGGGCCCTGATGTGCGAGCGCCAACCGCCCCTCCCCGACGATCCGGGACGTCACTTCCCGAGCGCGGCTCGCAGGCGGGCGAGGTCGGCCTCGGCTGCCGGGCGGTGCGGCCAGCCGGGCGGGGCCGACCGCAGGGCTTCCTCGACGTCGGCGAGCGCGCCCTCGCGGTCGCCGAGCGAACCGCGGGCGAGCCCCCGGTTCCAACGGGCATCCGGGTCCCGCGGCTGGAGGGCGAGGGCGGCGTCGTAGTCCAGGATCGCGGCCGGCGCGTCTCCCTTCCGCCAGCGGGACAGCCCGCGGTTGTTGAAGGCTCCCGCGAGCCTGGGGTCCCGCCGCACCGCCTCGGTGTAGTCCTCGATCGAGCCGTCGAGATCGCCGATGTCCTGCCGGGCGTTGCCGCGATTCAGGTAGGCGTTGGCATAGGCCGGGTCGAGCCGGATCGCCTGGTCCAGATCCGCGATCGCCCCGGCCCGGTCCCCCGTCAGGATGCGCGCGAGCCCCCGGTTGTTCCACGCCCGGGCGTGCGCCGGGTCCCGCCGCAGGACCTCTCCGAAGTCCTCCATGGCTCCGGCGAGTTCCCCGACCGCCGCACGCGCATTGCCGCGGTTGTTCCAGGCCGCCGGGGGCGCGGGATCCAGCCGGAGGGACTCCCCGAAGTCCGCGATCGCTCCGCGGCGATCGCCGCGCGCGTCACGGACGATCCCCCGCCCGAGATAGCCCCGCGGGTCCCCCGGATCGAGCCGGATGACCTGATCGTAGTCCGCGAGCGCCCCGTCGAGGTCGCCGAGCAGCTTGCGCGCGTTGCCGCGGTTGCCGTAGGCCCACGCGAACGGGATCCCCTCCGCGAGCGCCACGCCGTACTCCCTCTCGCCGGCCGCCCGGTCCCCGCCCGGGGCGTGACCCTCGACGTAGCCCCGGAGGAGAGCTCCCTCCCAGCCCGGAACGCCGCGGAGGTGCTCCCGGGCCCCGGCCCAATCGTCGCCGTGGATGGCGAGGCACGCGCGGGCGAGACGTCCCACGCGCCCGGTCGCGGACGACGCCGCGACGAAGTCCGCGCGGGCGTCCTGCGCCGGACCGAGCCGACAGAACGCCTCGAGCCCACGGTAGAGCCGCGCGGTCGCGGCCTCGGGGGCCGCGGCGGGGATGGCGTCCCACTGGGCGCGCGCCTCGCTTCCGCTCCCGGTCGCCCAGAGCAGCAGCCCTCGCTCCAGCCGCCAGTCGTGTCGTCCCGGGGACGCGGCCAGGGCCTCCCCGAGCCAGGCCGCGGCGCGGCCGGGGTCCTCGGATCGCGCCGCCCGCGCCCGGGCGGCCAGCAGCTCCCCGGGGCCCGGGTCGGAAGCCCCGCCCGCGGCGGGGCCGTGCGC
>JAKEIC010000153.1 GCA_022614695.1 Planctomycetales bacterium
GCTCGTTCAAGGTCATCCTATCCCGACGGGGGGCCCCACACGGCCTTCGCGTAGGCGAGACGGAGCCCGGCCCGCTCGATGTTCCGGTAGCTCGCGCTTCCCGGCTCGGCGCGGGCGGAGACGACGTCGCAGCCGAGGCGGGCCGCGTCCGAGATCCTGCGGGCGAGCAGCGCCGCGTGGACCCCCCGGCGGCGGAGCGCGGGCAGCGTCGACGCGGTCGTGAGGGAGGCGACCCCGCCTTGGATCGAGAGCCCGGCCGTCCCGGCGGGCACCCCGTCCAGTTCGGCGACGTAGATCCGGCGCGTCGGGTCGGCCGGCCGGGCCGCCAGGTCGGCGCTCCTCTCGCGGGCCTCCTCCTCCGCCGTCTCGAAGCCCGCGGCGGAGAGCGCGGCGAACGCGTCCTGGTCCCGCGGCTCCGGCTCCCGGACCCGGACGCCGGGAATGTCCGGCCTCGGCGCGGGGACGGCCCAGAGGACCGCCAGCCCCGGACGCGGCCCGAGCCCCTCGGCCCTCAGTCGGGTGGCGGTCGCCGTGTCCCGGTCCTCCGGGAGCAGCTCCAGCCGCGGCCGGACCCCCCGCTCGCGGAAGAAGGCGAGGAGCTCCTCGAGCTCCCCCGTCTCCGGCCGGCGGAGGAGCAGCCCGCCGTTCATCCGCTCGACGCGCCGCGCGAGGGCCACGAAGGCGAGGGCCTCCGGCCTCTCCCGAATCTCGACCCGGGACGGGTTGCCGGGCCGCGACCGGACCGCCGCGAGCGAGGCGGCCGTGACCCGGGCCGTGGCCTCCTCGAGCCGCCGCGCGAGGTCGGGCGGGAGATCCTCCACGCGAGCCCCTACCTCGCCGCCACGGCGAGGACGCGCGCCGCGATCGGCCCGTCGGCCAGGTCCGCCGGCAGGTCCCCGTGCGGGAGCTTCGGCCCGCACCGCTCGGCGAAGCTCTTCTGCGCCTCGGGCCCGGCCCAGAACGTGACCATCGTGAACTTCTCCGGGTCGGCCGGGTCCCGCAGCAGGTGGATCCCGAGGAACCCGGGGCTCCGGTCGGCGCGGCCGCGCCGGTCGCGGAACCGGGCGACGACCTCGTCTCCGCAGCCAGGTTGCGCCCGGAAGTCCTCGATCACGGCGACCGCGCCGGGGAGCGGCGGCGGGATCGGCGGGACCTCGCGCGTCGCGCGGACCCCGACCTCGAAGCAGCCGGCCGCGGCGAGGAGAAGGCTCGACGCGACGACCCTCACGGTCCCCCCACCTCCGCGGTGATCGCGAACGCCTCGACGCGGCCCTCGCCGAGGGTCACGGGGACCGCGAGGACCACCGCCGTCCCTTGGAACACCCGTTCGGCGCCCGCCTCCGAGCGCGAGACCGTCTCGACCGGGTAGCAGAGGACGTCCACGGCCCTGTCGGCCCGGAGCCGGAGAGCCACGCCGCGGGTCTCGTCCACCAGGTCCACGCCGGGGACGCCCCGGAGGTGGGCGGGCGAGGCGAGGTCGCCCACACGGCGGCCGTCGGCGCCGCGGACGTACCGATCCGGGGCGTGCGGGGCGAGGAGCTGGACGTTCCACTCGACCCCGAGGAGGGCCGCGTCACTCCCGGGCCCGCGGCCCGTCACGCGGTAGTGGACCGTGAACGACGCTGCCCCCGCGCGGAGCCGGATCTCCTTCTCGACGCGCACGGGCCGCGAGGAGCCGCCCCGCCGCCAGCCCGTCTCGCGCGAGAGCAGCACCCGCGCCTCCTCCGGCCCCTCGCCCGACTCCGCCGCGTACTCGCCCGTGGGAAGGTCCGCCTCGTCGGGCGGGAACCGGCCCGCGAGGTCGGCGGGGGTGACGGCCGGCGGGAGCAGCCGATCCACGAGCCCCTCCCGGGCGTGGGCGTCGAACGCGAGGGCGAGTCCGGCGCCGACGGGGCTCTGGGCGATGTCGTGGATGCTCTCGACCGCCCCGGGATCGGCGGCCGGCCTCGGGGCCGACTCGCCGTCCTCGGCGTGATACGCCTCGCGCCGCCGCGCGAGCGCGATCAGGAAGTCCACGTCGCGGCGGCGGGCATCCAATGTCGCCAGGTGCCCTCCCCGGTGGGGGACCACCACGGTCGCGAGCGCCGGGGTCCGGAGGACGACCTCCGGCCGCCCGTCCGCGTTCCAGTCCCCGCGCACGACCGTGAGGGGAGGCTCCCCGAGCGCGTCGGCGGCCGTCCGGTCGGCGGCCATCAAGCACCGCACCACCGCCTCGCGGAGGTGGGGAAGGTACGTCCCGCCGAAGATCCCGTGCCAGTAGGCGCAGTTGCACTGGCCGAGGTAGAGCTGCCGCCTCGCCTCGTCCCCGGCCGGGTGGCCGGGCGGGAGCGCCGCCACCCGCGCCGAGGCGGCGCGCATCCGGGAGACGAGAGTCTCGACTTCTACATAGCGGGCCTGGAAGCTCCTCCACTCGGCCCCCGCGAGGAAGGGTTTCGCGGCCTCGGCGAGCCCGGCCTTCCCGAGGCTCCCGGCGACGCGCGCGCGCCGCCTCTGCGCCGGCGGCGGGAGCGCCCATTCCTCCATCTCGGGATAGGAGGCCGTGGGCAGGTAGACCTTCCCCGCGGGCGGGAGCCGGTCCACGGCCTCGGACGGCGTCACGCACTCGAGCCAGTCCTCCGAGGCCTCGAGCGCGGTGAGGAACTGGCCGAGCCAGCCGGCGCGGTGGACGTGGTCCCAGGTCCCGGGCCAGAGGCCGAACTTCTCCCCGTCGTCCGCGTAGCAGACGGCGCGCGCCCCGCGCCGCCGCATCTCCCGCAGGTGGGCGAGGACCTCCTCCACGCCGCGGAACGGGATCAGGTAGCGGAGCCTCTCGCTCCCGGCGAAGACACGGACCGTGCGGCCGTCGTCCTCGGTCACGTAGGAGCCGAGCACGTCCTCCGCGGGGACCCCCGCGCGCGCGAGGTGGTGGTCGTCCACCGCCGTCCACTCGACGCCCGCCTCGGCGAGCGTCCGGGCGAGGGCGGGCTCCCAGACCCGCTCGGTGAGCCAGGCCCCCCGCACCCGGACCCCGTAGCGGGTCTCGAGGTGGCGGCGGAAGGCCTGGACCTGTCCCCGCCGGTCGCGTTCCGGGATGAGGGGGAGGATCGGCTCCCCGAGCCCTCCCCCGACCAGCTCCGCCCGGCCCGAGTCGGCGGCCTCCCGGATCAGGGCGGCGAGCCTGGGCCTCGAAGACTCGACCCAGCGCAGCAGCGGTCCCGATACGTGCAGGCCGAAGCGGATCGTCTCGAACTCCGAGAGGAGTTCCAGCGCGGGCTCGTAGGCCTTCTCGCACGCCTCGACCATCACCTTGTCGAAGTTCCCCACCGGCTGGTGGTCGTGCAGGAGCATCACGAAGAGGAGGCGGTCGGGCATGGGCGCCGGCGATTATAGGAACCGGCCCGACTCCCCTACTTCCCGGCGGCCGGAGGCTTCCACGCGATGACGGCGTCCAGCACCGGGTCCCGGAACGCAAAGAGGTCTGCAGCGGTCATCTCGACCGGGAGATCCGGCGCCAGCGACTCGGGGTCTCCCTCCACCCGCCGGAAGAACTTCGTCGAGTAGCTCACGACCAGTCCGGACCGGGGCAGCTTGAACGTACGGACCTCGCCGTAGGAGTTCGGCTTCCCCCCGGTCGGCTCGCCCGCCAGCAGCGCCGCGGTCGTCCGTCGCAGCTCGAGGGCGTTCAGCACCCCCGACGAGAAGGTCCGCCTCCCGATCAGGACGAACAGGCGGCCGCGGGCGTCGAGCTTCTCGTGCCCCGGGAGCCCGGCGAGCAGCGGGCGCGCCACTTCCGAATCGCCCCCCGAGTTCGCCCGCAGGTCGAGCACGAGCCTCTCGACCGGGTTGGCGGCGACGAAGGCGAGCACCTCGCGCGCAAAGTCCGCGAACGGCTTGTCGGGCCGGTTCGCGCACTGCCGATAAGCGACGTAGTAGGTCCCCGACTCCGCGAGGAACTCCGCGAAGTAGAGGAGCCGCGGGTTCCTGAAAGTGGGCGGAAGCGAGGCCGCCCGGGTGTCCAGGGCCTGCGCGACGGGAGGGGACGAGCCGAGCGGGACGGGCTCGAGCCGCAAGGTGAGTTGGCCGCCCGATGGACCTTCAACGACGAACGGAACCTCTCCCTCGCCGCTCCAGACGCCGAGCGCCCGGAGGATCTCCGGGCAGATGAGGTAGTTCGGGCTCTGATGGAGGAGCCACGATCCGTTCTCATGGGGAATCACCTGCGCGAGCCGGTCCCGGGCCTCGCTCGCCTCGAGGTCGCCGATCCTCGTGACGCGCCCTCGCAGGGCGGCGCGGTGCGCCTCGGGCGCCGCGAGCACGACGAGCCCCTCGGGGAACCACCGCAGCGCGAGGGGATAGGCGCGCAGGCCGACGCCCGGAGCCAGCAGCGCGACGGACGTGTGCGAGTCCCCGACCCGCGCGACCAAGCGGGCCAGCGCGACGGCCACCTCGGCATCGCTCAACCCCGGGATCCCCCCTTCCAGGCGTGTCGCCTCGGCCTCGAACTCGCCACGCGGGAGCCGGAAGAAGAGGTTCTTGTGGAGCTTCGGCAGCTCCGAGCAGAGGTGCCTCAGGTCTTCCTTCCACCGCTGGTCGCGGCTCGGTGCGTTGGCGGGCGGGTCCTGGGGACGGGCCGCGAGGGGACCGCCCCACACGAGGGCCCCCGCGAGGGCGAGCGACGCCGCGAGACCGCCGGCCGCTCTCACGCCCCCCGCGCCTCCGGCACCGCCTCCCGGAGGTAGGCCGCGGCCCGCTCGGGGGGCACCGGATTGATGTAGAACCCCGTCCCCCACTCGAAGCCCGCGACCTTCGTGATCCGCGGGATCACCTCGATGTGCCAGTGGTAGTGCGGGAGCTCGGGCGCGTCGAACGGGGCGGTGTGGAGGACGTAGTTGTAGGGCGGGCGGGAGAGCGAGGTCTCGAGCCGGCGGAGGGCCTCGCGCAGCACGCGCCCGAGGTCCGCCCGCTCGGCGGGCGAGATCGTCCCGAAGTCGGACGCGTGGTTCTTGGGGAGCACCCACAGCTCGAACGCGAACCGCGGGGCGTACGGCGCGAAGGCCACGTGGGCCGAGGTCTCGATGACGACGCGGGAACCCGACTGGACCTCCTGGAGCCACATGTCGCAGTAGATGCACCGCCCCCGGTAGTCGTAGTACCTCCGCGCCCCCGCGATCTCGTCGGCCGGGGTCCGGGGGACCGTCGGCGTCGCGATGAGCTGGCTGTGCGTGTGCTCGAGCGAGGCGCCGGCCGTGGCGCCCACGTTCTTGAACACGAGGCCGTAGACGAGCCGCCGGTCGCGCCGGAGGTCCAGGAGGCGCTCCTGGTACGCGCGGACGACCTCGGCCGCCTGCTCGGGCGACACGTCCGTGAGCGAGCGGGCGTGGCGCCCCGTCTCGATCAGCACCTCGTGCGCGCCGATCCCGTTCATCCGGTCGTAGATCCCGTCCCCCTTCTTGTCGAGGCCGCCCTCGACCCGGAGGGCGGGGTACTTGTTCGGGACGACGCGGACGGTCCAGCCCGGCGAGTTCGGGGGTCCCCCGCCCGGCCGGAAGGCCGCGATCTCGGGCGGGGTCTTCCCCTCCGAGCCCTCGCAGAAGGGGCACGCGCCCGGGGGCGGCGAGGGCGGCTCCTTCTCGGCCGGGAAGTCCGACGGCCGCCGCTCGCGCTCGCTCGCGATGATCACCCAGCGGCCGAGGACGGGGTCCTTGCGGAGCTCGGGCATTCGGGGCGGGGGAGTTTAGGGTCCGTCAGTGAATAACTCCACAGTCGCCACGCGGGCGGCGGGGGCGCATCCGCTTCGTTGCGCCTCCGTCGGCGTACTTCTCCGTCAGTACGCCTCGTCGGCGACGCCTCGCGGCTGCACCCCCGGCGCTCCGCGTGGCTCGTGGTCCTATTCCCTGACGGACCCTTCTACGCGGCCCAGTCGTCCGAACCCTCGGCCCGGGAGACCGGGAGCCATCCCGCGCGCGGGAGGCGGTCCCGCACGGCGCCCTTCTCGAGGAGGAGGATCGAGAACTCGGCGCGCGCGGGAGCGGGCACCTCGGGCCACGGCACCATCGCCTCGAGCACCTCGCCCGCCGCGAACCGGGCCCCCCCCGGCGCGCCGCCCCCGAGCCGGTAGCGGAGCGGCTCGCCCCCGGGCACGCGGATCCTCACCTCCAGCTCGAGCCCCGCCTCGATCGCCGGCCCGGCCGGCCCCGGGAGGTCCACTCGGAGGAACACGCCTTCCGGACCCGCCCCGAACCGGAGGGCCTTGACCTCGGGCGGCTCGGGTTCGAGGCCCGGGAGGTCGTCCTCGGGTCGGTAGGTCCCGGCGAGCCCCCACTCGGGGTAGCCGCCGTCCCGCCCGTCCACACGCACGGGCGGCGGCCCCGTCGGCGGCTCGTGGCGCGGGGGCGGCGCCGGCCCGATCGGCTCGAAGACCGCCTCGGGGACGGGCTTCCCGGCGGCGCGCCAGGCAGCGGCGAGGTAGGCCCGGAAGAGCCGATCGAAGACCGGCCGGTCGGGGGTCTGGAACTCGTCCCCGTACCACCAGAACCAGTCGCTCGCCTCGGCGGCGAGGAGCGCCTCGCGCGCCGCCGCCGCGGCCCCGGGGTCCGCGCAGCCCCGGCACGCCTCCCGCGCGTCCGCCAAGAGGTCCCACGCGGCGAGGTCCTCCCGGTGCCCGGCCCAGATCGCGAGGTCCCCCCGGATCCACGAGCCCGTGTGGAGCCGGGGGAGGATCCTCGGCTCGGGCCCGTTCGCGATCGCGTCGGAGACGCGCACGGCCCGGATCCCCGGCTCGGCGGCGAGCCCCCGGTAGAGTGTCCGGAGGAACCGGACCCCGTGCTCCGGGTATGTCTCCCACGCGTTCTCGCCGTCGAGGACCACGGTCACGAGCCAGGTCTCGCTCCCGGACCGGTCCCGGAGCCGCCGGAGCCTCCCGAGCAGGTCCCCGGCCGCCGCCGCCTCGGAGGCCTCCTTGGCGTAGGAGAAGGAGATCAGGTCCGACAGCAGCCGTTCCCGGAACAGGACGAGGATCTCGCCCCCGGCCGGACCGCGGACGCGCCACGGGCGGTAGAGCAGGTCGGGGCCTTGCACCTCCCCGTCCGGCTGGTCCCGGAGCGGGGCCGAGAGGGAACGCTCCAGGACCTCCTCTCCTGACGCCATCCAGCGGAACCCCCAGGCGACCGCCGGCTCGACCACCTCGGGCGAGATGGCCCCCTCGGAGGGCCAGAGGCCGGCGGGCGGCGCGCCGAAGCGGCGGGCGTGCGAGGAGACGACCCGGGAGAGGTGCTCGCCCGCGTCCTCCGGCGCCCCCTTCCAGCGCGCCGGGAGGGGCCGGTCGGGGAGCGACTCGCGGGCCCGCGCAGGCTCGAGCAGGAGCGGCAGGATCGGGTGGAACTGGGGCGCGGCGGCGAGCTCCGCCCTTCCCTCGCGCGCGAGCCTCGCCCAGAGGGGCACGACCTCGCCGAGCGCGCGGTCGAGCCGGCCGAGGAGGGCGTCGCGCTGGCCGAGGGTGAAGCCGCGTCCCTTCGCGGCGAGAGCCCGGATCGCGGGCTCGGCCTCGACCCGGATCGGGTGGACCCAGGCGAGCGCCCCGAGGACCTGGGCGTCGAGGAGGTCCTGCTCCGAGAGCGACTCGCCGGAGTCCACGCGCCGCTTGAGCTCCGCGAGCCGCGGGGCGCGGCGGGCGAGGAACATCGGGTTCCCCCGGGTCGCCTCGAGCGCCAGCTCCGCCCGCTCGCGCCCCGAGAGCGAGTCGGGCCTGCGGAGCGACAGCTCGAGGAGCCGGTCCTGCGCCCCCGCCGCCGCCGCCTCGACCTGGTCCAGGCACGAACCCGAGAAGTCCACGGTGACCGCGACCCCCGGCGGCGCCTCCTCGAGGAGCGCTCCCATCCCCCAGTAGTCCCGGAGCGCGTGGAGCCTCGCCCACGGCAGCGCCGGCCGCCCGGTGGCGGGGTCGCCGTAGGGCGGCTGGTGCATGTGCCAGACCAGCGCGAGGAGGATCACTTCACTCCCACAGCGACCGTCCCGTCATCTCCGCCGTGGACGAGAGCCCCATCAGCGGGAGCAGCGTCGGCGCGACGTCGGCGAGCCCGCCCGGCCGGAGCCTCCGGCCGCGGACTTCGTCGGCCGCGACGACGAGGGGGACCGGGTTCGTCGTGTGGGCCGTGTGGGGGGAGGCGGCCCGCGGGTCCCACATCTGCTCGGCGTTCCCGTGGTCGGCCGTCGCGGCGAGGGTCCCGCCCGCCGCGCGGACGGCGTCCCAGAGCGCCCCGAGACCGCGGTCGGCCGCCTCGACGGCACGGACGGTCGCCGGCAGCACCCCCGTGTGGCCGACCATGTCGGCGTTGGCGAAGTTCACGAGCACGAAGTCGTAGCTCCCCGAGGCAACGCCCTCGGCCGCCTTCGCGGCGACGCCCGCGGCGCTCATCTCGGGGGCGAGGTCGTAGGTCGCGACCTTGGAGGAGGGGACGAGCACCCGCTCCTCCCCCGGCCGCGGCGCCTCGACGCCCCCGTTGAAGAAGTACGTGACGTGGGCGTACTTCTCCGTCTCGGCGACGCGGAGCTGCCGGCGCCCCGCCTCCGCGAGGACGTCCCCCGCGATCCCCCGGTGCCTCTCGGGCGGGAACGCGACCGGGAGCGGGAAGGCCTCCTCGTAGCGGGTCATCCCGGCCACGTGGAGCCGGGGCGTCGCGGGCCGCGCGAACCCCTCGAAGGCCGGATCGGCGAGGGCCCGCGTGATCTCCCGCATCCGGTCGGCCCGGTAGTTCCAGGCCACGACCGCGTCGCCGTCCCGCAGCGTGACGGGCTCCCCTCCGGCGGGCGCGATCGCCGTGGGCCTCACGAACTCGTCGGTCTCGCCGCGCGCGTAGGCGCTCTCGAGCGCGTCGTGCCAGGTCGCCGCCCGCACCCCTTCCCCGAGCGCGTAGAGCCGGAAGGCCGACTCGACCCGGTCCCAGCGCTTGTCCCGGTCCATCGTCCAGTAGCGGCCGGAGACCGTCGCGAGCCGGACGCCGCCCGCGGCGAGACACCCGGCGGCGATCCTCCGGAGCGGGTCGGCCGCGGACTTCGGCGGGGTGTCGCGGCCGTCCAGCACCGCATGGACCGCGACCCGGCCGGGCGGGAGCCCGGTCCGGAGCGCCAGCTCGATCAGCGCGAGGTAATGGTGCTCGGCGCTGTGGACCCCGCCGTCGGAGGCGAGCCCGAGCAGGTGGAGGGTCCCCCCGGTGCGGAGCGCGTGCTCGGCCGCGCCCCGGAGGACCTCGTTCGCGTAGAACGACCCGTCCTCGATCGCGCGGTTGATCCGCATGAGGTCCTGCCATATCACGCGACCGGCCCCCAGGCAGAGGTGGCCGACCTCGGAGTTCCCCATGAGGCCGACGGGGAGCCCCACCGCCTCTCCCGAGGCGTCCAGAGTCGTCCATGGGTAGCGCTCCCGGAGCGAGTCGAGGACCGGGGTCTTCGCCTGGGAGATCGCGTTCCAGGGCCCCGGCGGCGCCAGCCCCCAGCCGTCGAAGACGACCCAGACGTGGCAGCGCCGGGGCATCGGCCGGCGGAGGATACCCTAGGCGCCGCCCGGGGAGGAGCGGAGCACACCCTCGAGCACGTCCACGTAGCGACGGAAGGCGCGGCGTCCTCGGGGAGTGAGGCGGTACTCGGTCCTCGACCGGTTCTCGTCGCGGCCGCGCGTCGCGGCCACGTAGCGCTCCTCCTCGAGGACCGAGAGGTGGACATAGAGGTTCCCGTCCGTCACGCCGAGGACGGCCCGGAGGTCCGAGAACGAGAGCGCTCCGGCCGAGGCGAGGGCCGAGACGACCCCGAGCCGCACGCGCTCGTGGATGACGGGGTCTATCCGGCGCGGGAGGCGGGCGACTCTCATCCGCGCGCCGACGGCCGGTCCATCCGCGCCGCGACCGCCGCGTAGAGGACGTGGAGGCCGCCGAATCCCGCGCCCATGAAGAGCGTCCCGAGCGGCGCGGGCGAGGCGAGCGCCGCCGCCCCGAGCGCCATCGCGGCCGCCCCGATCGCCTGGAACTCGCGCCGCGTCTGGAGGGAGGCCCCCCAGAGTCCCGCGCCGTAGAGGAGGAGCCAGACCCCCGGGAGGAGCCCGATCCCGTCCGGGCCCCGGGCGCCGAGCGCGGCGGTGAGCGCGACCGCCGCCAGGAACGGGGGCGCGAGCGCGGCGACGACCATCCGCGTCGGCGCGTTCCAGACCGCGTCTCGGCGGAGGCGCGCCTTCCGGACCGTGAAGAGCACGGCCGAGAGGATCGCGACCCCGGCGACGGACCCCCAGACCATCCCGAACTCGCCCGGCGGGGGGACCGCGGGCCCGTGACGCGCGAGGAGGGCCCCGGCGCCGAGGAGGGTGGCGACCCCGGCCACCACCCCCGCGAGGGCCGAGTGGCCCGAGAACTCCGTGGCCCGCTCCATGAAGCGCCGGATCGCGGCCACGGTCGCGGCCGCCTCGGCGGGAGAGACGGGTCCGGGGCCGGGCGCGTCGGTCGCGGCCACTTTGTCGTACAAAGCAGGCCTGATCCTAGTCCTCGCCTCGCCCCCCGTCAACGGGTCTTGCGCCCGCCCTCGGGACCGACGTAGTCTGCCGCGTCGCGTGCCGAAGCTCCTCTACTTCGAGAACGGCCGGAAGCTCTTCCTGGAGCTGGGGGGCGAGCCGGTCGTCGTCGGGCGGGCGGAGGAGTGCCGGCTGCGGCTGGCGGGGTCCGACGTCTCGCGGCGCCACTGCCGGGTCGTCCGGAGCGGCGGCGGGTACGCGGTCCAGGACCTCGGGAGCCAGAACGGGACCCGGGTGAACGGGGAGCGCGTCGAGGAGCGGCCGCTGCGGCCTGGGGACCGGATCGAGGTGGGCTCGGCGGTGCTCTTCTTCGACCGCACCGGTCACGCGGCCGTGGACGGCGAGACGGGCGAGAAGTCCGCGGGCGCGCTCGATCTCACGTTCCACCGCAGCAAGGAGATCTACGGCGCGGGCCCCGACACGGTGGAGGACTGGCGGCGCGAGCGCGAGCAGCTCCTGCGCCTCTCGGACGTCGCGATGGCGCTCGCACACGAGACCGACCTCGCTGCGCTCCTCGAGCGGATCATGGACGCCGCGGTCGCCCTCTCCGGGGCCGAGCGCGGGTTCGTGATCCTCTTCGAGGGGGAGAGCCTCGAGGTGAAGGTCTCGCGGAACCTCCGCCGCGAGACGCTCTCCCGCCCGGAGTTCTCGGTGAGCCGCTCGGTCGTCCAGAAGGTGGCGGTCACGGGCCGCTCGGTCTGCCTCTCCGACGCCGCAGAGGCCGAGGGGTTCGAGGAGGCCCAGAGCATCGTGAACCTCGGGCTCCGGAGCGTCCTCTGCGTCCCGCTCCTCCTCCAGGGCAAGACCCTGGGAGCGCTCTACTTGGACCACTGCACGAAGCGCGGCGCCTTCGGCACCGCGGAGGAGAGGCTCCTCCGGCTCTTCGGGAGCCAGGCGGCCGTCGCGCTCGACTCGGCGCAGCTCCGCGAGAAGGACCGGGACCGCGCGCGCCTCGAGCACGAGGTCGCCCTCGCGAGCCGGATCCAGAAACGGCTCCTCCCCGCGGCCGCCCCGCGCGTGCATGGCCTCGCCGTCCACGGCGTGACCATCCCCGCACGCGCGGTGA
>JAKEIC010000154.1 GCA_022614695.1 Planctomycetales bacterium
GGGGATCGCGCGCGTCTCGTTCGACGGGAACCTCCTCCGGCTCCAGGCGGAGGGGCTCGAGTCGGTGGAATGGGAGAGGCGTCTCATCGGCTCGGGGGACGTTTCGACCTGGTTCGGGGTGGTCCTCGCCCGGTCGCCCGAGGAGGCGCGGGGGAAGCGGGCGCGGCTCCTCGCCTCGCGCGGGGTCGTCTCGCGGGTGGACGCGGCGGTGGGGTTCCTCCCGCATGGGCCTCAGGGGGACCCGGCGGAGTCGCGCGCGGCCCTGGCGGAGGTCGCGGCGGCGCTCCCCTCGTCTCCGGAAGGGACCTCGGCCTCGACGCCGGACGGAGGACTCGCGACCGCGACAGCCGATCTGGCGGCCGCCCTCGGGTCGCTCGCCGAGGCCCTCTTCGAGGCCGGCACCCCCGAGGCCGCCGCCCTCGCCGGCCGGGCCGACCGGGCGGGGACGGCGCTCGGGGAGGCGGCCGCGCGCCTCCGGACGGGGGAGGGGACGGCGGAGCGCGGGCTCCGCTCCTTCGGGGAGCGATGGCTCGCGGGACTCCGGGACGGGCTCGCGCGGCTCCGCGAGATGGCCGCGGCGCCGCCACCCACCCTCGACGACCTCCCCGCGCAGGTCCGCCGGCGGTTCCTCTCGCCGCGCGGGACGCACCTCCTCCAGGTCTACCCTCGCGAGGACATCTGGGACCCCGCGGCGCGCGGGAGGTTCCTCGAGGCCCTCTTCGCAGTGGACGCCGAGGCGACGGGCGTGCCGGTGCAAGTCCACGAGGCGACCCGCCGGATGGCCCGCGGCTACCGCGACGCGGCCCTCTGGGCCGGGGCGGCGATCCTCGTCCTCCTGCTCCTCGACTTCCGGAGCCCCGTGCCCGCGGCGCTCGCCGCCCTCCCCCTCCTCCTCGGCGCGACCTGGACCCTCGGGCTCATGGGCTGGCTCGGGATCCCCTGGAACCTCGCGAACCTGATGGCGATCCCTCTCCTCCTCGGGATCGGCGTGGACACCGGCGTCCACCTCCTGCACCGGAGCCGGTCCGGCGAGAGGCCCGACGCGCTCCTGCGGCGCTCCACCGGCCACGCCGTCGCCCTCTCGGCGGCGACGACGGCGCTCTCGTTCGGGACCCTCGTCCTCGCGAGCCACCGCGGGCTCCGGAGCCTCGGGCTCGTGCTGGCGATCGGGGTGACCGCCACGCTCCTGGCGGGGCTGCTCGTGCTCCCCGCGCTGCTCGCGGCGCTCCGTCCACGGTCCTCGGTCCACGGTCCCGGGACCGGGGGGACGGCGTGAGCCCCGTGAACACGGATCGGGCCTTCCTCGCCGACTTCGGCCTCGCGAAGCTCGTCTCGACCGGCTCCAAGCTCACACGGACCGGCCAGGCGCTGGGGACGCCCGCCTACATGTCTCCCGAGCAGGCCCGCGGCCAGGTCTCCTCGCTCGCCCCGGCGGCGGACGTCTGGTCCCTCGCCTGCGTAGTTCACGAGATGCTGGCCGGGCGGCCCCCGTTCGAAGGGGAGACGTCCGCAGCGGTCATCGGGCGCGTGCTCCTGAAGGAGCCGCCCACGCTCCGGAGGCTCCGGCCCGACGTCCCGCCCGGTCTCCAGCGGGTCCTCCGCGCGGCGCTCGACAAGCAACCGTGCCGCCGCCCGCGGGACGGGGCCTCGCTCCGCGACGACCTGGACCGCGTGCTCCGGGGGCTACGACCCCTCGCGCGCCCCCGGCATCGCCTGTGGGCCGTTCGGGTCCTGGCCGCCGCCCTCGCCACCGCGGCGGCCTGGGGCGCGCTCCTCGCCCGCCGGCCGGGTCCTGGCGCGGCACCTCCGGATGGCGAATCAGGGGCCGACCCGAGGACGCGGACCCTCGCCGCCGCCCGGCGGCTCCGCGCGACCGCGCCGGAGGTGGCGGCAGGGATGCTCGAGAGACTCCTCGAGCAGGAGCCCTCCGACCGCGAAGCGCGCCTCGAGCGGAGCGGGTGCCTGCGCGAGGCCGGGCGCTGGCGGCTCGCGCTCGGGGAGTACGACCGGATCCTCCGGGAGGATCCTTCGGACGCGGCCGCACGCGCGGGCCGCGGCCTCACGGCGTGGCTCGCGCGCGACTCCGGCCTCCCCGGGATCCCGGACCCGTCGCCGGACCTGCGCTCGGCCGCTCGGGGGCCTCCGGGTCCGCTCGCCACCCTCGCGGGCGCGATCCTCGCGTACGAGACGGGAGACCTCGCGGGGGGAGAGCGCCTGGCTGCCGACGCCGGGGACGGGTGGGAGGCGTGCTTCGTCCGCGGGCTCCTCCGCCACCACCGCGGTCGCGGGAGCCCCGCGGAGCAGGAGCATGCGATCCGCGAGTTCGACGCGGCGCTCCAGAGGGGTCCCCCGTTCCCCTGGGCGCTCGTCGAGCGCGGCCACGCGAAGGACACGCTGGGCGACCCGGCCGGGTGCGTCGCCGATTGCGATGCCGCACTGCGGATCTGGCCCGGGTTCTCGCACGCCTGGATCCAGCGCGGGGTCGCCCGGGACCACCTACGGGACTTCCGCGGGGCCGTCGAGGACTTCACAGAGGCGATGCGGGCCGACCCCGGAGACGCCCGGGGGATCTACAACCGCGCCGTCACGAGGCGCGCGATGGGGGATCTGACGGGCGCCGTCGAGGACTTCACCGCCGCGCTCCGGATACAGCCCGACTACGCGCAAGCCCTCAACAACCGCGGCGCCCTCCGGGGGATGCTCGGCGACCCCGCGGGGGCGCTCGCGGACCTCGACGCGGCCCTGCGGGTCCTCCCGGGCGACCCCGAGATCCTGGCGAACCGCGGCGCGGCCCGCGCGCAGGCGGGAGATCTCGAGGGGGGCCTCGCCGACCTCACCGAGTCACTGCGACGGCGGCCCGGGAACGCGGACGCGCTCGCGAATCGCGGGACGGCGCGGGCGCACCTGGGCGACATGCCGGGGGGGCTTACGGACTTCGACGCCGCGCTCGCAATCCGGCCCGGGGATGCCCCGATCCTCACGTCCCGCGGCCAACTCCGCCTCGACCTCGGGGACCCCGACGGCGGGTTGGCGGATCTCCGGAGGGCCATCGAGATCGCCCCCACGCGTCCCGACGCCTACGGCACCCTCGGCCTCGTCCTCAAGGCCGCCGGGGACTTCGCGGGCGCCGCCGTCGCCCTGCGCGAGTTCCTGCGGCTGGCGCCCCTGGACTCGCGCGCCGGGGAATGCCGTGCGGCGCTCGCCGAATGCGAGGCCGCCCTCGGAGGCACCCGCGGGGGGGGACGCTAGCAGGTCCCCCGCAACAGCCTCCGGAACGGGCCGTCGCGGGCGGCGAGTTCCGCGTAGGTCCCCTCCTCGACGACCTTCCCCTCCTCGAGCACCACGATCCGGTCGGCCCCCTCGACGAGGCGGCCGCGGAGGTCGTGGGTGACCGCGATCGTGGTGCGGCCGGCGCGGAGGCGCTCGATCGCCTCCTCGACCGCGGCGCGCCCCTCGGGGTCTATCGAGGCGAGCGCCTCGTCGAGGAGGAGTATCGGCGCGTCGCGGAGAAGCGCCCGCGCGATGGTGATCCGCTGCCGCTGGCCGCCCGAGAGGCGCACGCCCCGCTCGCCGACGAGGGTCCGGTAACCCTCGGTGAGCGCCGCGATCTCCTCGTGGATGTTCGCGGCGCGGGCGGCGGCCTCCACCTCGGCCTCGGTGGCGGCGGGCCGGCCGTACCGCAGGTTCTCCGCGACCGTGTCGTGGAAGAGGAACGGCTCCTGGGTCACGACCCCCATGAGTGCGCAGAGGGACTCCCGCGTCACATCGCGCACGTCGGTCCCGTCCACCCGGACCGATCCCGTCGAAGGGTCGTGGATCCGGAGGAGGAGGTCCAGGAACGTGGACTTCCCCGCGCCGCTCGGGCCCGTGACGACGACCGTCTCGCCTCGACGGATGGCGAGGGTCACCCCGTCCAGGGCGGAGGGACCCGGGGCACCGTCGTACGAGAACCGGACTCCCGCGAGCTCGATCCGGTCCCGGAAACCGTCGAGCCGGCGGGCGCCCGGCTTCTCGGGGAGCGCCGGCGCAGGCTCGCAGAGCTCGAGGACGCGGTCGAGGCCGGCAAGGGACTCCTGCACCACGACCACGCCGCGCACGAGCGACCGCATCGGGTGGTAGAGCGTGACGAGGATCCCGCCGACGGTGAGGAGCGCCGGCAGCTCCACCCACCCCTTCGCCATCGCGACGCCCCCGGCGACGAGGAGCCCGGCCGCCGCGAAGCCGTAGGTCGCCTCGGTGAGGCCGGTGTTCCAGGCCTCGGTGGCGACGACGCGGAGGCTCGAGCGGTAGAACCGGTCCCCTTCCTCGGCGAACCGCCTCTTCTGCTCCTCCTCGGCCCCGAACGCCTTGACCTGCCGGATGCCCGTGAGGGCCTGCTGGAACGACTGGAGGAGCTCCCCCAGCGCCGCGAGGCTCCTCCGGGTGCGGGAGCGGATGCGGCGGCCGAACCGGACGACCGGCCAGGTCATGAGGGGGAGCGAGAGGAGGAGCGCGACGGCCAGAGTCGTCCCTCCGCGATGGCTCCAGGTGAACGCGAGGGCCATGGCGGCCCCCGCGAGCAGGTGCAGCGGGCACTGGAGGAAGTCCCCGAGCGCCACGCGGAGCACGGCGCGGGCGTACTCGACGTCGGAGGTGAGGCGGCTGGTGATCTCTCCGATCTTCGCGGACGCGTGGAAGCCCATCGGGAGCCGGAGCAGGTTCGCGAGGGCGCGCTTGCGGAGGTCCACCACCAGCCGGTCCTGGAGCGCCCGGCGGAAGTACTCGATCCCGAACTGCCCGACCGCGAGCCCGGCGGCGAGCCCGGCCAGGAGGGCCGCGGCCAGGCCCACGCGTCCGACGTCCCTCTCCTTCAGCCCCTCGAGCGCCGGGACGAGCGCCAGCGCCCGGGCCGGGGAACAGACGGCGTAGAGGACCGTCGCCGCCACCAGCCCAAGCAGGAGCCGCCGTTCACGGACCGCGGGCCGCAGGGCCTCGAGGATCGGTCGCAGCGTCTCTCGAAGGGTCATGTCTGCGCCCGTGAACTGTGAACGGTGAACAGTGAACTCGCGTAGCGGAGCCCCGCCCCCTCCGGACAGCCCCGGAGGTGCCAGACGAGGAGCCCTGCGTAGACGCGCGTCTTCCGCCGGGCCCGCGCGGCCGCCCCGAGCGTCGCGACGAGCACGAGCGAGACGAGGACCAGGTTCACGAGGAGCTTCGCCGGCCGCAGCACTCTCAAAGTCCAGTAGGCCCC
>JAKEIC010000155.1 GCA_022614695.1 Planctomycetales bacterium
CTCGTCCGTCCCCCTCCTCCGCCGATCCCGAAGGCCGAAAGGGACCTCCTCGAGATCCTCGAGGGGATCCGCCGCCGCGCCTTCGCCGGCCGCGGGATCTCGCCCGACCCCGAGCCGCTCGCGGTCGAGAGGTCCCTCGCGGAGGGCGCCCGGCTCCACGCCCTGTACCTCGTGCGCCACCGGGCGCAGGCGACGACCTGGCCGGAGATCCACGAAGAGTACCCGGACCGCGAGGGCTTCACGGTCGAGGGGGCGTGGTCGGGGAGCCACTCCGTGATCGCGCCGGGGGTGGCGAATTGGCGCGAGGCGGTGGACAACTGGATGGGGACGTTCTACCACCGGCTCCCGCTCCTCGACCCGGGGCTCCTCCGGGTGGGGGGCGCCCTCGAGCGGGGGATCGCGGTGCTGGATGCGCAGTCTCTCGTCCGGCCGGTCCCGTCCGGGTGGACGGTCTTCTGGCCGCCGGACGGGGCGACCGGCGTGCCGAAGGGATTCCGGCCCGAGATCCCCGAGCCCGTCCCGGGCGCCGATCCGAACTCCCTGGGCTACCCCGTGACGCTCCAGGTCCACCGGGGGACCCTGGGCGACCCGGCGAACGTGACGATGACGCTCTCCCGAGGCTCGGAGGAGGTGCCCTGCTTCTTCTCCACTCCTTCCCAGCCCGGGAACCCCGCCTTCGTCCCGCCCGCCGCCTACTGCCTCATCCCGAAGCAGCCGCTCTCGGGGAACGTGACCTACACCGTCGAGGCCCAAGTCCAGGGCGCCGGCCCGATCCGGTGGCGCTTCACGACCGCGCCGTGAGCTAGGTCCGCAGCGCCAGAGTCCTCCACTCCGTCATGTGCTCGAGGGCGTAGCGCGGCCCCTCGCGGCCGAGGCCGGAGTCCTTCGTGCCGCCGTAGGGCATCACGTCGGCGCGGAAGATCGGCGCGTCGTTCACGATCACGGCGCCCACGTCCAGAGTTCGGAAGGCGTGGAGGATCCGGCCCACGTCGCGGGTGAACACCCCCGCCTGGAGCCCGAACCGGCTCGCGTTCGCCCGCTCGAGGGCGTCCTCGAACCGGTCGTAGGTCGCGAGGCAGACGATGGGCGCGAAGGCCTCCTCGCAGGAGATCGGGAGCCGCGGGTCCACGTCCTCGAGAACGGCGGGCTCCACGGTCTGGCCGTTCCGGCCGCCCCCGCGCAGCAGCCTCGCCCCGGCTTGCACGGCGTCCCGGATCCACCCCTCGATCTTCTCGGCGGCGGCGCGCGTGATCATGGGCCCCACGTCCGTCCCCTCGTCGAGGGGATCGCCCACCCGGAGCTTCGCCGTGCGGTCGAGGAACGCCGCGCGGAACCGGTCCGCGACGGGGCGATGAACGAGGATCCTCTGGACGGAGATGCAGACCTGGCCGGCATAGGCGAACGAGGCGTGGACGCAGCGGTCCACGGCCGAGTCCAAGTCCGCGTCCTCGTGGACGATGGCGGCCGCGTTCCCGCCGAGCTCGAGGACGACGGGTTTCCGGCCGGCCCGGGCCTTCAGGTCCCAGCCGACGGCCGGGGACCCGGTGAAGGTGAGGAGCCGGAAACGGTCGTCGGCGACGAGGCGGTCGGCGTCGCGCCGGTCGCAGGCGAGGACCGAGAGAGCCGCGGGGGGCACCCCGGCCGCGAGGAGGCACTCGGCGAGGAGGAGCCCCGGGAGGGGCGTCGTCGCCGCGGGCTTGAGGACCACGGTGTTCCCGACGGCGAGGGCCGGCGCCGCCTTGTGGGCGGAGAGGTTCAGCGGGAAGTTGAACGGCGAGATCGCCAGCACGGGCCCGACGGGAACCCGGACGGAGATCCCGAGCCGGCCTTCCCCGCGCGGGTCGAGGTCCAGGGGGACCACCTCGCCCGTGACGGAGCCCGCGACGTCCGCCGAGAGCGAGAGCGTCTGGACGCATCGGGCCACCTCGCCCCTCGCGTCGCGGATGGGCTTCCCGTTGCAGAGCGTGATCGAGCGGGCGATCTCCTCGGCGCGCGCCCTCACGCCGGCCGCGGCCGCGCGGAGCATCTCGACGCGTTTCCCCGCCGGGAGCCGCCGCGTTTCACCGAACGCCCGCGCCGCCCCCGCGACGGCGTCCTCGAGGTCCTCAGGCCGCGCCCGGGCGACCTCGGCCACGACGTCGCCCGACCAGGGCGAGACGACCGGGAGAACCTCGCCGGTCTCCCGCCACTCGCCGGAAACGAGGATCCGGCGAACCGCGCCGCTCGCCGCTCTCGTGGGCATCGGTGCCTACCGGACCATGTTATCCGGGACCCGTCTGGCCGGCGTGCTCGCGGCCGCTCCTTGACCGGCCCTGCCCCGGCCCCCAGCATGGCCCCCGTGGCGGGGGAAGGGGTTCGTTTCGGGAACGGCGAGACGGGATCGGAACCGGGGCCCGGGACGACCCGCCCGTTCCTCACCGACTTCGGTCTTGCGAAGTCCATCGCCACCGGCTCGAAGCTTACGCGCTCCGGACAGGCCCTCGGGACCCCCGCCTACATGTCGCCCGAGCAGGGGCGCGGGGAGGTCTCGTCGCTGACGCCCGCGACCGACGTGTGGAGCCTCGGCTGCGTCCTGTACGAGGCGATCACGCACCGGCACCCGTTCACCGGGGAAGACCCCGTCGCGGTGATCGCGCAGGTGCTCGTCCGCGAGCCGGCCGCGCTCCGCATCCTCCGACCGGAGGTCCCTCCGGGCCTCGCGACACTGGTACGGGCGACGCTCGCGAAGCGGCCGCGGCCACGCCCCCGGGATGGCGGGGCGCTCCGGGACGACCTCGACCGGGTGCTGCGCGGCGAGCGACCCCGGGCGAGGTCCCCTCGAGTCGTCCGGCCGGCATTCGCGCTCCTCGCCCTCGCGGCAGCGGCGGCCGTCGCGGCCGTGGGAATGGTCCCTCCGCGGGGGAGATCGTCCCCCGTAGTCCGGCCCGGCCCGCCCGGGGAGGTGTCCCCCGCCACCGCGCTTCTCCGGCGGGCCCGATCGGTCAGGCTCCAGGACCCGGCGCGGGCCGCCGAGGTCCTCCGACCGGCCTCGGAGTCGTCCGAGGCGGACCCGGAGGTTCTCCGCGAGCTCGCCGATTGCTGGCGCGAAGCAGGCCACTGGCATGCCGCCGAGGCGGCGTATGCCCGTCTGCTTGCTGCGGACCCCGGGGACGTCGCGTCGCGGGCCGGGCGGGGCCTCGCCTGTTGGCTCGGCCGGCAGGACGGCGAGTCGGGTCTCCCGGACCCGACCGAGGACCTGGCCGCCGCCGCGGGAGGGGATCCGGGCCCACGGGGGGCCCTCGCGCGGGGGGTCCTGGCCTGGCGCGCGGGACACCTCCCCGAGGCGGAGAGCGCCCTGGAGGCCGCCGGCGACTCCTGGGAGAGGTTCCTGGTGCAGGCTCTCCTGCGCCACCACCTCGGAGGAGCCGAGGGGCAGGAACGAGCCGCCCGCGAGCTCTCGCAGGTGATCGAGCGGGCCCCGCCCCTCGCCTACGTCTACATGGAGCGCGGCCACGCGAGGGACATGGCGCGGGACCACGCGGGGGCCGTCGAGGACCTCACGGAGGCGCTCCGCCTGCGGCCCCAGTACCCCATGGCGCTGAATGCGCGCGGCGCCGCGCTCGACAATCTCGGGGAGTTCCGGCGGGCGGAGGAGGACTTCTCGGCCGCCATCCGCGCCAAACCGGACCTCGCCGTCGCCTACTACAACCGGGGTGTGGTCCGTCGGAGGCTGGGCGAGCCTGTCGCCGCCCTGGAGGACTACACGAGCGCCCTCCGGCACCAGCCGGACTTCCGCGAGGCTCTCAAGAACCGAGCCAGCGTCAGGAAGGCCCTCGGGGACGTCGCCGGGGCGGTCGAGGACTACACGGAGGCGATCCGGCGCTGGCCCGAGGACGACGCCGCCCACGTGAACCGCGGGAACCTCCGCCTGGATCGGAGGGAACTCGCCGAGGCGATCGAAGACTACTCCGAGGCCCTGCGCCTGCGTCCCGGCAACCCCCGGGCCGCCCACGGGCTGGCGGAGGCGCACCGCCACCGACGAGACTGGCGCGCCGCCGCCGATGCGTACCGCGCGTTCCTCAGGATCGCGCCCGGCGACCCGCGCGAGGCCGACGCCCGCCGCCGCCTCGCGGAGTGCGAGGCGCGCATGAGGGCCGAGGAGTCGGGCCGCCGCTGACGCCCCGGGCGGGTCCTTCCCCGGTCGGGCTCCGGTCAGGCCCCCGGGGCGCCCAGCTTGCCGGGGAGCCCTCCCCCGCCGCCCGGCCGCCCCTTCCGGTACTGCGCCGCCAGCACGCCGGGCAGGTCGGTCACCCCCATCTCCGCGAGCCGCGCGAGGAAGAGCCGGAGCACCTCGGCGGTCGCCCGCGCGTCCCCGAGCGCCCGGTGACGGTCGGCGATCCGGACGCCGAGCGCCTCGGTCACGGCGTCGAGCCCCCGGTACGCCAGGTCCGGCATGAGCCGGCGAGCGAGGAGCCGCGTGCAGAGGACCGGGTTCGAGAACCGGATCGAGCACTCCCGCTCGGCCTGTCCGAAGACGAACCGGCGGTCGAAGGGGGCGTTGTGCGCGACGAAGACCGCATCGCCGAGGAACTCCGCGAACCGGGGAAGGACCGCCCGCACGGCGGGGGCCCCTTCGAGCATCAATCCCGTGATCCCCGTGAGGGCCTCGATGAACGGGGGCAGCTCCCGCTCCGGGTCCACGAGCGACTGGAACGTCTCCCGGCTCTCCCCTCCCCGGACGCGGACCGCCGCGATCTCGATGATCCGGTCGTCCACGCCCGTGCCGGTCGTCTCGACGTCCACGACGACGAACGTCGTCCCCGGGGCCGCCCCGCGCGCCGCCGGCCCGGCCGCCCGGAGCCTCCAGCGCCCGTCCTCCCCGCGCTCGATCCTCCGGTCGGCGCCGAGGAGCGAGAGGACCATCGGCTCGGCGAGCCGGTCGGGGACGGCGCCCGCGCCCGTGACGAGCGCCGCGATCTCCCCGGAGGACGCGCCTTGCGCGCCCCGCCCGACGATCGTCCCGAGCGCCAGCTCCTTCAGGCGCGGGAGATCGGTGGGGGGGTGGCTCATCGGCGGTCCCTCTCGAGCCCCACCACCCGCCACCGCCCGTCGGTCCGCGCGAGCGTGAGCACGAACCGCGCCTCCCCCTGCTCGCGCGACTCGCCCTTGAGCTCGACCCGCACGACCGGGCCGACGACGTAGTGCGCGCCGACCCTGGGCTTGAGCGCCCGGAGCCCGTCCTCTCCGTCGAGCAGCCGCCCGTACTCCTCGCGCGCCCGGGCGACCATCTCGCCGCGCTGGGCCTCCGGGAGGGCCGCGAGGGCCTGCGCCGCGTCCTCCGGGTCGAGGCCCGCCTCGGCCGCCATCGCGGCCGAGGCCCAGCCCTCCCAGTCCACGCCCGGCGCCGAGGCCTCCGTCGCGACCTCGCGGAGGAATCTCTCGGCGAACTGGGAGACGGTCTCGCCCGAGTCGTCCGCGGGCTCGGCGGCCGGCGGGGCGCCCGCCGCCTTCCTCTGGGCCTCGGCCTCGCGCTCCCGGTCCGCGAGCCGGGCCCGGGCGGCCGCGGCCGCCGCCCGTTCCCTCCGCAGGTCCCGCTCGAGGTCCTGGATCCGGATCTGCGCGTCGCGGAGGTCCTTGCGGAGCTGCCGGTTCTCGGAGACGAGCCTCCCGTCCTCCGCCGGCGGCCCTGCCGCCGGCGGAGGGGGCGCACGCCCGCACCCGAGCGCCGCGAGGGCGATCGCCGAAGCTAGCGCGCGACCCGGAATGGCCCGACCTCCCCCATCGGCTCCTCCCGGGTCTCCTCCACCGCCTCGACCAGGGCCCCGCGCGGCCCCCGGCGGCACCAGCTCGCGAGCCCCGCGACCGCCGCCTCGTCTCCCTCGGCCACGACCTCGACCCGGCCGTCCGGGAGGTTCCGGACGTGACCGGCCACTCCCCACCTCGCCGCCTCTCGCTCGGTCGCGTATCGGAACCCGACCCCCTGGACCACCCCGGAGACCAGCAGCCGGACCCTCACCGCCGCCATTCTAGTACGCGTTCGGCGACCCGAATCCCCTGAGCAGGGTCAGCACGAGTACCTTGAGGTCCAGCCCCAGGCTCCAGTTCTCGATGTACCAGAGGTCGTACTGGATGCGCTTGCGGAGCGACGTGTTCCCGCGCCAGCCGTTCACCTGCGCCCAGCCGGTGATCCCCGCCTTCACCTTGTGGCGCAGCATGTAGCGCGGGATGGTCTTCCGGAACTGCTCGATGAAGACGGGCCGCTCGGGTCGCGGTCCCACGAGGCTCATGTGGCCCACGAGGACGTTCCAGAGCTGCGGCAGCTCGTCCAGGTTCGCCTTCCGGAGGAAGGCGCCGAGGCGGGTCCTCCGCGGGTCGTCCTTCCTCGCCCACACGGCCCCGGTCTCCTTCTCGGCGTCCGCGCGCATCGAGCGGAACTTCGCCATCGAGAAGACGCGGCCGTCGAGCCCCATCCTCTCCTGCCGGTAGAAGAGGGGCCCCTTCGAGCCGAGCTTCACCGCAATCGCGACCGCGAGGAGGAGCGGCGAGAGGACGACGAGGAGCGCGGCGGACCCGGCGAAGTCGAGCGCCCGCTTGGCGGCGCGGTTCCAGCCGCGCGCGAGCGGCGTGTCGCGGAGCGACACGATCGGGAGCCCGTCGAGGTCCCCGGAGGAGGCCCGGAGCGTCGCCCCGCCGCCCACGTCCGCGACGAGCCGCACGTCCACGACCTCCTCGGAGAGCCGCTCCAGCGCCTGCTCGATCGCGGGCCAGTCGCGGAGGGGGATCGTGACGTAGACCTCGTCCACCTTCTCGCGAGCGATGACGGCGGGGGCGTCGGCGACGGGCCCGAGGACCGGAAGCCCGCGGGGGCTGCGGGACGCCCGGGAGGCGCGGTCGTCGCAGTACCCGATCGGCTCGACGCCCAGCGCGCTCCGCCGCCGGAGCGAGTCCACGATGTCCTGGCCCCGGCGCCCCGCGCCGAGGACGAGCGCGCGGCGGGCCGCGAGGATGCCCCGCGCCCGCAGCGCCCCCACGGCGCGGCGGGCCCCCGCCCGCCCGAGGAGGACCGCGCCCGGGTGGAGGAGGACGAAGTACGCGACCACGCCGCGCGAGTACTCGAACCGGGAGAGGAAGAACATGGCCGCGACCAGAAGCACCGCCGCCAGCAGCGTCGCCCGGACCACCCGCGTCGCGTCGCGGAGCGCCCCCGAGTCCGGGCGGGGCCGGTAGAGGTTCGCGGAGCGGAAGGCGAGGAGGGAGACCCCGACCGCGAGGGGCACGACGAGCAGGTACTCGCCGAACGGGGGGACGCCCTTGTCCACCGGGACGGGGAACCCCGTCATCCGGAGGCCGTAGGCGGCGATCCATGCCGCGGCGGTCGCCAGGGCGTCGCCGGCGACGAGCAGCAGGGCGTACGCCTGGCGCGTCTGGAGGGCCATCGTGCCCTGCGAGGATAGTCGGGGCCCGCGAGGGGGGTCAAATCGGGGTTCCTTGCGCCATCCTCGGAAAGCCCGGATAATGGCCTGATTGGGAGCGGGTGCACCGCCCTCACGAGGATCCGTGCGCAAGTTCGACAAGATCGTCAAGAAGAAGCTCGGCGCCCTCCTCGTGGACGCCGGCCTCATCACCTACGAAGTCGTCGAGAAGGCCCTCGAGGAGCAGCAGCGCACCGGGGAGATGCTCGGGAAGATCCTCGTGGCCCAAGGCCATGTGAAGGAGCGCGACATCGCCGTCGTCCTCGCGCGGCAGTTCCAGCTGCCGTTCATCTCGCTCGACAACTACCAGATCGGGAAGCAGGTCGTTCAGCTCATCCCGGCCGAGATCTGCCACCGCCACGAGGTCATCGCCCTCGACAAGTTCGGGGACGTCCTGGTGGTGGCCGTGAGCCAGAACCCGACGCAGGAGGCGCTCGACGAGATCTTCCAGGCGACGAACTGCGAGCTGTCGCCCTTCGTCGCGACCTCCTCGGAGATCCAGAAGAGGCTGAACGAGCTGCTCCCCTACGACGCCAAGGTCGTGGCCGAGAAGCGCAAGAAGGAGGCCGTCGGTCCCGCGGGGAAGGCCTCCTCGTGGACCGACGTCTTCGAGCGGGCCGACAAGCGCGCGCAGGGGTCGCCGACCCCGCCGCCGGGGGCCCCCGCCCCCGCGGCCGCCGCGGCCGCGAAGGCCCCGGACAAGTCGGGCGCGCTCTCGATCTTCGACATCGGCGAGCAGCGGGTGACGAAGCGCCTCACGCGCCCCGACGCGGCGCCGCAGCCCTAGCCGGCCGGAAGCACGCGGTAGATCCGGTACTCCCCGCCGCCCCCGGCCGACCGCAGGATCTCCTCGGCCTCCGGCGGGGCGAGCCGGGCGACGAGGCCGGGGTGCGTCCGCCCCGTGTCCTCCGGATCCACGACGAGGATCACCGCCCCCGTCCCCCGCGCATAGGCGAGGACGCCGTCCGGGGACGCGCCCACCGGGAGGAAGCGGCCCCGGCCGCCGGCATAGAAGGAGAGGCGCGGGAGATTCCCGAGGACCAGGTCGCCGGGGGCGAGGCGGGCGCGGAGCGCGAGCCCCGTCTCCCGCTCGGCCGCCCGCCGCTCGCCGACCGGGATGAGGGTCTTCGCGAGGAGGACGGCCGCCGCGACGACGGCCGCGATCGCGGCGGCACGGCCCTCGAGCCCGGGCCGGACCCACCGGGCGAGGCGCGGGAGGCGCGGGAGCCCCTCGAGCCCCGCCCCGGCCCAGGGGAGGAGCGCCGCCGCCGCGGGCAGGAGGTGCCGGTCCGAGAGGTAGTCGAGGGAGACCTGGAGCCCGAGCGCGATCGCGGAGAAGGCCCCCGCCGCCGCGGCGGCGAGGAGCCTCGCGTCGCGCGCCGGTCCCGCCGCCCGCGCCCCCGCGAGGAGGCCGAGCAGCGCCGCGGCCGCCGCGAGGGGATGGAGCGCCTCCCCCAAGGCGCGGCCGGTCTCGGCGACGTCCCCGGGGAGCTTCGCGGCGAGGGTCCCCGGGCCCCTCCCGGGGTCCCCGCGCGCCGCCGCCTCGCTCTCGTGGCGGAGCCGCTCCCCGACCGTCACCGCCGCCAGGCGCTTCTTCCGGGAGACGGCGAGATCGCCCCAGACCGACGAGGCGTGGGAGACCTGAGGGAGGGCGGCGGCCGCGGCTCCGGCCGCGCAGAGCGCCGCCCCCGCCGCGAGCCGGAGGCGGCGGTCGCCCGCCCCCGGCCGCGCCGTCCGCCAGAGGAGGAGCCCGAGGACGGCGCCCGCGGCGAGGAGCCCCTCCTCCCGGAAGAGGGCCGCCGTCCCCGCCGAGAGCCCCGCCCCGAGCGCCCAGCCGGGAGAGGCCCCGGGCCGGAGCGCCCGCGCGCCGGCCCAAAGCGCCGCCGCGACCAGGGTGAGGTGCGGCCCCTGCGAGAGGACGAGGCCGCCCGCGCGGGCGGGGGAGGGCGCGACGGCGGCGAGGAGCCCGGCGGCGAGCGCGGCCGGCCGCGACCACCCCTCCCGCGCAAGGAGGAAGACGAAGGCGGCGGCGGGGGCCGAGAGGAGGGCCACGGCGAGGGAGCCCCCGGCGGCGAGGTCGAAGCCCAGGGCCGCCGGGAGCGAGGCGACCCAGGAGGTCCCGAGCGGGTAGGGCGCCAGCAGCCCCCCGACCCAATCGCCGTCGGCCAGGGCCCGCGCCCCGCGGAGGTAAACCGTCGCGTCCTTCGGGACGGCGCCGGCGGTCCCCGCCACGGTGAGGCGGGCGAGGAGGGCGAGGAGCGCGAGCCCGGCGGCCGCCGCGGCGTCCGTCTTCCACCATGGGCACCGGGGGCACCAGGGGCTCCGCGCCGGTCGCCCCGCCTCGGGGGGCGGGCGAGGCTCAGCCACGGCGGGACGCCGCCAGGGCCTCGCCGTCGGCGCAGAACTGGCGCAGCTTCCGCTCGAACACGGGCTTGTCGAAAGACTCGGCCCGGGCGCGCAGCGCCCTCGAGTCGAACCGCGCCCGGCCGTCCTCGATCCGCCGGATCGCGTCCTCGAGCGCCTCCTGGGTCTGGGGCGCGAAGTGGAGCCCGGTCGGGGACGCCGCCCCGGGCTCGGGCTCGCCCCCGGGTTTCCCGTCCGGGACCACCGTGTCGAGGATCCCGCCGCGGCCGTAGGCGACGACCGGACGGCCGCAGGCGTGCGCCTCGAGCGGCGTGATCCCGAAGTCCTCCTCCCCGGGGAACAGGAACGCCCGGCACCGCTCGTAGTGCTCGGCGACCTCCGGGTCGCCCTTGCGGCCGAGGAACTCGACGGTGGGGCCCGCCGCCGCGCGGAGCTTCCGCTCCTCGGGCCCCTCGCCGATCACCCGGAGCGGGAGACCGAGCCGCGTGCAGGCCGCGACGGCGAGGTCCACGCGCTTGTAGGGCACGAGCGCCGAGACCACGAGGTAGAACTCGCCCGGCCCGGTCCCCACCCGGAACCGCGAGCAGTCCACGGGGGGGTGCAGGACCTCGGCCTCGATCCCGTAGAAGCGGCGGATCCTCCCCGCGACGTGTCGCGAGATCGCGGCGAACCGGTCCACGCGGGCGCAGGAGGACACGTCCCAGGCGCGGAGCCGCGGGGCCGCGAGGGCCGCGGCCGCGCGCGTGAGGAGCCCCGCCTTCCCCGGACCGAAGTAGTCCGCGTACATGTCCCAGACGTAGCGCATCGGGGTGAGGCAGTAGCAGAAGTGGGCCGCGTCCGGCGGCGGGACGACGCCCTTCGCGACGCAGTGCGAGACCGAGATCACGAGGTCGTGGCCGCGGAGATCGAGCGACTCGATCGCGGACGGGAAGAGCGGGAGGAACCGCCGGTACCAGCGGGCGATCCCCGGAATCTTCTGGAGGTACGAGGTCCGGATCTCGTGCCGCTCGATCTCGGGGGAGACCGACCCCGGGACGTGGAGGAGCGTGAAGATCGTGGCGTCGGGGTAGAGGCGCGCCAGCGACTCGAGGCAGCGCTCCCCCCCGCGCATCCCCGTGAGCCAGTCGTGGACCAGAGCGACCTTCATCGCCGACTCGGGCGGCGATTATAGCCCGGGGGCCCGGGAGCCCGGCCCGCTCCCGTTCCCGGCGCCACGCGCAGACGTCGGGACCATCTCCGCCTCGAAGAGGTCCCCCGCGCCCGCGAGGTCGGCGGCCCAGCAGAGCGGGCGGACGAGGGCCTTGCGGAACCGCGACCGGCGCAGGTCGCGCGGGCTCCCGAGCCGCGCGGCGCGGATCTCCGCGCTCGCGAGCCAGCCGCGGGGGCGCGAGCGGGTGCGGAGGCGGACGACGCGCAGCCCGGCCCGTCCCGCGAGGAGGAACAGCGCGTCCCGGGAGAAGTGCCAGAGGTGGCGCGGCGGGTCGAGGTGGACCCAGTCGGCGCCGTAGCGCCGGGCGGTCCAGGAGTCCGGGTTCTGGCTCCAGACGACGACGCGGCCGCTGGGCCCCGCGAGGGCCTCGCCCGCCCGCCGGAGCGCCGCCACGGGGTCGCGGACGTGCTCGAGGACCGAGGGGAACCAGACGAGCCCGAACGGCCCGGGAGGGGCGGGCCCTTCCTCGGCGCTCCCCCGGGTCACCGGGAGGCCGGCCGACCTCGCCGCCGCGACCGCGCGCTCGTCGGGCTCGATCCCGACCGCGTCCCACCCGGCGGCGCGGAGCCTCGCGACCTCGGAGCCCCCGCCCGCGCCGACCACGAGCGCCTTCCCGCCCGTGCCCGCCGTGCCCGAGGGACGCCGCCGCGCCGGGCCCGACCCCGTCGCCTCCGGTGCCCCGTGGGGTCCGTAGTCGCCCCCGTAGGCCGCCCGGATCACCTCCCCCGCCGGCCTCGGCCAGAGAGCCCCGAGACCGCAGGTCTCGCACCGGACGATGGCGAACGTCCCGGGGACCGTCCCGCGGGGGTCGGGCGCCGAGACCCACGGCCGCGCCTCGCGCCCCCCGCAGGCGGGGCAGGAGAATCCGCTCAATCGCCGCGTCCCCGCGTCGCCGCCGTGCCCTGAGCCTGCCGAAGGGCGTCGCCGCGTCGAGTCGTCATGGAGCTGTCCCCGCCGCCTCCTCGTACACGGCGAGAGTCTCGCGCGCCGCGCGCTCCCACGAGAACGCCCCGAGCCGGGCGCGCCCGCGTCCGGCGAGGCTCTCGCGGAGCCCCGCCTCCGTGAGCACCCGGCGGAGCGCGTCCCGCCACGCCCCCGCGTCGCCCGGCGGGACGAGGAGCGCCCCGTCCCCGGCCACCTCGCGGAGGACCGGGATGTCCGAGGCGACCACGGGGCACCCGTGGGCGAAGGCCTCGAGCGGGGTGAAGCCGAACCCCTCGGCCCGCGAGGGGAGCGCGAGCGCCCCGGCGCGCTCGTAGAGCGTCCGGAGAGTCGGGTCTCCCACCTCGCCGAGGAAGGTCACCCCCTCCCGGAGCGAGAGCCGCGCGACCGCCTCGTCCACGGCGCGGCCGTGGCGCCCGCGGGGCCCGACGACGACCAGGTGCGCCGGCGTCCCCGCGGCGCGGAGCCCGGCGACGCCCTCGAGCAGCGCGGGGAGGTTCTTGTGCGGCGCGAACGTCCCGACGTAGAGGAGGTAGCGGTCGGGGATTCCCCCGAGCGCCGGGAGCGCGCCGGCCCCGTCGGCCCCCTGTGCCCCAGACGTCCCCCCGTGTTCCCCAGGGGCGTCGAGCGGCGGCCCGTGGTGCACCACCCGGACCCGCGCGGGATCGGCCCCGAGGTCCCGGACGGCCTCGTCCCGCGTGGCCGCCGACACCGCCACGAGCCTCGAGGCGACCCGGGCGACGCGCCGGAGCCCCCACCGCGCGTATCGGTGTCCGAGCGCCGACGGGCACGACTCGCGCCAGTGGAAGTAGATCAGGTCGTGGATCGTCGCGACGAGGGGGACGGGCGGCCGGGCCGGCGCGTTCCAGTTCGGGACGTGAAGGACGTCGGGGGCGAGCCGCCGGACCGCGCGCGGGAGGGTCCAGTGCTCGCGCCACGAGAAGACCGGGACCCGCGCCGGCAGGATCGCGAGCGACACCCGCGGCGAGGCGGGGAGCCAGGCCCCCGAGTCCCCGGGGTTGAGCAGGACCGTCAGGTCGCACGCGTCGAGAGCGGCGAGGTGCCGGACGAGCAGCCGCACGTAGCGCCCGATCCCCGTCCGGTCCGCCATCCGCGCGTCGAGCGCCACTCGCATCGCGTTCATTCTACGTCCCGCTCCCGCTCCCGCTCCCGCTCCCGTACAATGCGACGCCCCAAGGCTCCCCAGGAGGTCCCCATGCGCCTGCGTTTCTCTCTCGGTCTGCTCCCCCTCGCCGCGCTCCTCGCCTCGCCGGCGCCCGCCCAACAGAAGCCCCCCGCGCCCGCCGACGCCCTCCTCGCGGGGCTCGAGCAGGAGCTCGGGCGCTCGTGGGAGAAGCTCCGGGGCAAGGGCGACCATCCGATGCACTTCCTCGCCTACCGGGCCGAGGACTCCCGCTCGGTCTCGGTCTCCGCGACGCTCGGCGCGCTCTCCGGCGAGAACGCGCGCCGCGGGCGCCACGTGGACGTGGAGACCCGCGTCGGGACGCCCGGGCTCGACAACACGCACCAGCTCCGCGAGTCGTGGGACTTCTCGTGGACCCCGTCCTCGACCCTCCCCACCGACGACGACGTGGACGCGATCCGGCAGGCGCTCTGGCTCGCGACCGACGCGGCGGCGAAGGCCGCCCAGGAGCGGTTCACGAAGGTCCTCGCCAACAAGGCCGTCAAGGTCGAGGAGGAGGATCCCTCTCCCGACTTCTCGGCCGGCGAGCCCGCGACCCACCTCGAGCCGATCGGGTCTCTCGAGGCCGACAAGGCCGCGCTCGCGGCGCGCTGCCGGAAGCTCTCGAACCTCTTCCGGCCGCACGGCCACCTGATGGGCTCTTCCGCGGACGCGATGGCGGGGCTCGAGATCCGCTACTTCGTCTCGAGCGAGGGCCACCGGATCCGCCAGGTCCGCCCTCACGCCCGGATCTCGATCCAGGCCTCGGCCAAGGCCTCGGACGGCATGGACCTCTCCCTCTACGAGGGCTTCGACGCGCCCGACGTGGCGCGGCTCCCCGGCGACGAGGTCGTCGCGGCCGCCATCCAGAAGATGGCGACCCGGCTCCGGGAACTTCGCGAGGCGCCGCTCGTCGAGCCCTACTCGGGCCCCGCGATCATCATGAACAAGGCGGCCGGGGTGTTCTTCCACGAGATCTTCGGCCACCGGATCGAGGGCCACCGGCAGAAGGACGTCGAGGAGGGCCAGACGTTCACGAAGAAGGTCGGGCAGCGGATCATGCCAGACTTCATGGAAGTGATCTCCGACCCCTCGAAGGAGAAGCTCGGGAACGTCTTCCTGAACGGCTTCTACCGCTACGACGACGAGGGAGTGAAGGCGGGGCCCGTGCCGCTCATCGAGGGCGGGATCCTCAAGAACTTCCTCATGTCGCGCTCGCCGGTGCGGAACTTCCCGAGGAGCAACGGCCACGGCCGCTGCTCGATCGGGAACGCGGTGGTCGCGCGCCAGGCGAACCTGCTCGTCGTCTCCCGCAAGTCGGTCCCTTACGCCGACCTCCGCAAGATGCTCCTGGACGAGATGAAGAAGGCCGGGAAGCCCCACGGGCTCGTCTTCCACGACATCTCGGGGGGCTTCACCACCACGAGCCGGTACGGGCCGCAGGCGTTCAAGGTGATCCCCCTCTACGTCGTGAAGGTCTTCGCCGACGGGAAGCCCGACCAGGTCGTGCGCGGGGTGGACATCGTCGGGACCCCGATCGCGAGCCTCGAGAAGATCGTCGCCACGGCCGACGACACGGACATCTTCAACGGGGTGTGCGGGGCCGAGTCGGGCTGGGTGCCGGTCGCGGCGGCCTCGCCAAGCCTGCTCGTCTCTGAGATCGAGGTCGAGAAGAAGACCTCCGAGCAGGACCGCCCCCCCATCCTGCCGGCTCCCGCCGCCTCCGGCGCGCGGAAGGACGTCCTCTGGGCCGCCCTCGACGCCGAGATGGGGCGCGCGACGAAGGAACTCAAGATGCAGAACTCGGGCCCCCCCTACTTCGTCTCCTACGAGGCCGAGGAGTCCGAGGGCTTCGACGCGTCGGCCTCCTTCGGGGCCGTGACCGGCACGGGAGGGGGCAAGCGCCGCGGCTTCAAGGCCGACGTGCGGATGGGCGACTACGTCCTCGACAACACGAACTTCGGGGGCGGGTTCGGGGGCTGGGGAGGCGGGGGCTCGCTTCCGATCGAGGACGACGAGGAGGCCATCCGCCGCGAGGTCTGGCTCGCGACCGACCGGGCCTACAAGGGCGCGATCGAGGAGCTGGCCCGCAAGAAGGCGGACCTCCAGAACATGAACGTCCCCGACCGGCCCGACGACCTGCAGAAGGTCCCGCCGAACGTCGCGATCGGCGAGAAGGCGGAGCTCAAGGTGGACAAGAAGCCCTGGACCGAGCGGGTGAAGGCGCTCTCGGCGGTCTTCCGGGACTTCCCGGCGATCCAGTCGAGCTCGGCGAGCTTCTCCGCCTCGGCCGAGACCCGCTACTTCCTCACGAACGAGGGGATGCGGACCCGGCGCCCGTCGTGGGCGGCCTCCCTCACGGTGTCGGCCCGGACTCAGGCGACCGACGGGATGGGCCTCTCCGACTGGGTCGAGTTCCGGGGCCGGAGGCCCGAGGACCTGCCGGACGCCGCGGCCATGGAGCGCGAGGTGCGCGCGATGGCCGAGAGGCTCTCGAAGACGGTCTCGGCGCCGCGCTGCGACGAGTACGTGGGGCCGATGCTCGTGCGGGGCGAGGCGGTGGCGGACTTCTTCCTCGACCTCCTCGTGGAGAACCTCGCCAACCCGCGGGAGCCCCTCACCGGCGGCGGGGGCCGCGTCTTCTGGGGCCGCGGCGGGGGCCAGCCCTTCAAGGACCGGCTGAACCGGCGCGTCGTCTCGCCCCTGTTCTCGATCGCGGACGACCCGACGCTCGAGCGGTTCGACGGGACGCCGCTGCTCGGTCACTTCCTCGTGGACGACGACGGGGTCCCGGCGCAAAAGGTCTCGCTCGTCGAGAACGGGATCCTGCGGCGCTGGTTCATGAGCCGGGTGCCGACGAAGCTCATCAAGGAAACCAATGGCCACTCGCGCGGCGGGATCGGGAACCCCGGGAACGTGGTCGTCACGACCCAGGGCGCGCGGCCCGAGGCCGACCTCGAGAAGGAGCTGCTGCGGCTCGCTCAGGAGCAGGAGATCTCGCACGTCCTCGTCGTGGACGAGATCCAGGGCTCCTTCCTCTCGGGCGGCCTCCTCGCCTGGCGCGTCGCGGTCGCCGACGGAACGCGCGAGCCGGTGCGCGGGGGCCAGCTCCAGAACGTGACGCTGCGGGCGCTGCGCGACGTCCTGATGGCCGCAGAGGGGAACCGGGTGAGCCACCGTCGCGTGAACGGCCACCCGGTCTCGATCGTCCACCCGCCCGCGATCCTCGTGGAGGAGCTCGAGGCGAAGAAGCCCGAGGAGCAGGAGGCGAAGCTCCCCTTCCTCGCGAGCCCGTACTTCGAGGGGAAGGCCGGGAAGTAGGCGACGGCGGGGCGGGCGGATCGCGCCACCGTGGACGTCGCAGGGGCGGACCGGACCGGCCCGGCATCGGCGCCTCCCTCGGGGACCCGGGATTCGCTCCCGGTCGCGGGGGCGCAGGCCACGACGGACGCCCCCGCCAGGTCGCTCACCCCGGATCCCCTTCGGGAGGCGCCTCCGTGAGCCTCATGCCGGTCCCGGGATCAGTGGCCGTCGCGCGGGGCCGGGGCTCCTACCCGAACCAGGCCTTGAGACGCTCGCGCTCGAACTCGACCTTCTTCGCGTAGCCCTCCGGCGTCGGCGCGAGGAACTCCACCTTGGGCTCGCCCTCGGCGAAGAACTCGCCCTGGACCGCGGCGGCCTGGCCGGCGCCGTGCTCGACGAAGCAGTAGCCTCGGCCGTCGAACGGCGTGGGCGCGGCCTTCCCGAGGATCTCGGCGGCGATCCCGGCCGCGACCGCCTTCCCCTCGAGCTCGGCGAAGATCCCGGCCTTCGGGAGCGACATCTTGTTCGCGAGGGGGATGTCGGTGACGTCCCCGATGGCGTAGACGCCGGCCGGGCCCGCGCGGAGGGTCCCGCGGTCCACGGCGACCCACTCCCCCGCCCCTGTGAGGCCGCTCGCCTTCACGACCGCGGGCGGGCGGTGGGGGGGGACGATCGCCAGCACGTCGGCCTCGAGCGTCCCGTCCTCGAAGACCGCGCGGCTCCCGTCGAGCTTCACGAGCTTCTTCTTCGCCTCGAATGCGATCCCCTTCGCCTGGAGACGCCCCTCGAACTCGTCGCAGCGCTTCCGGCCGAGCACCGGGAGCGACATGGGCTGCACCGTGAAGGTCCGGATCTCGATCGCGTCCCGGACCCCGCGCTTCCGGAACGCCTCGTCGAGGAGCATCGCGCACTCGTACGGGGCGGGCGGGCACTTGTAGGGGACCCCGGCCACGCCGATCACGACGCGTCCCCGCGAGAGAGAGGCGACGCGCGCCCCGAGCTTCTCGGACTGCTCCGGGTCGTAGAGGTTGAACGCGGCCTCCGAGAACCCCGGCACGAGGTCGGGGCGGGGCTCGGCCCCGAGGGCCACGACCAGGAAGTCGTACGGGAGGTCGCCCGCCTCCGTCCGGACCGCGCGCGCCCCGGTGTCCACCGCCGTGACCGCCGCCTCGCGCACGTCCACGCCTCGCGCCCGGAGCGCCGCGAGCGGCCTCTCCCCGTCCGCCCGGTTCCCCACCCCGGCGACGATCCAGAGCTTCCGGAGGCCCATCAGGAACCTGGGCTTGCGGTCCACGAGCGTGATCGCCGCCCGGTCGGCGGCCACCGCCTTCCGGAGCTCCAACGCCGCCGTGATCCCGCCGAATCCCCCCCCGAGGATGACGACCGACTTCGCGGCCGGGCGGGGCTTGGGCGCCTTCCGGGCGGGACGGGGCCCGGCGCTCGCCTCGCGCGCCAGCGCCCCCGGCACCAGCCCCCCGACGATCCCTGCCCCGACCCCCCCGACCACCTGGAGAAGCCGCCTGCGGTCCATCGGTCCCTCCGTCCTCTCGCCTGCGAACCTCGTCATCGGCCCGACGGCGGTCCCGCGAACGCGAGCACGGGCCTCCACCGCCCCTCCGCGAACGCGAGCGCCACGAGGGCCGGGAACTCCGCCTCGCCCCCCGGCCCCCGCGCGAGGAACCGGCACCGCGCGAGCGCGAACGCCGGGCCCGTGAACTCGACCCGGTTCTCGGTCGCGACGACCGTGGCCGGCTCGCCCACCCGCCGGCGGACCTCCGTCCCGATCCCGTCGCCCGCGGGGAGCACCCGGGCCTCGCCCGCCCCCTCGACCACCTCGGTCCAGCCGCCCCGGCGGCCCGCCGCCCAGGCGCCCGTGACCTCCTCGAGCCCCCGGCCCACCTCCCGCAGGCTCCGCGCGGCGCGGCTCTCCTTCCGGCATCCGTCCGAGGAGAGCGCGGGATCGTCCAGGTCCATCGGGGGGATTCTAGCCCGCGCCTCGTCGCCGCTACTGGAGATCCGGCGGCGTGACCTTCCGGATCCACCCCTGGTAGTCGCCGTACCCGATCTTCCCCTGACGCTCACGGACCCGCGCCAGGATCCTCTCCACCTGCGCCGCCGGGAGCGGCGGCTTCTTCGCGACGTGGGCCAGGACCGCCGCGGCGGCGGCCTGGCCGCGCGCCTCGGCCGCCGGCGCGAGCGACCCGGCCGGGATCTCGCCGTCGAGGCCCAGGTACGCCCGCGCGACGTGCTCGGCGATCTGCCGGCCGTGGTCCATCGAGACCCGGATGTTGCCCTTCCCCGTGATCACGTTCCCGAGGCCGAAGACGCCGGGGACCGGCAGGTACTCGCCCGTGTCCTCGCTCCCGAACGCGTACAGCTCCCCCTTCATGTCCACCTGCGGGATCGGCTCGGGGATGGAGCCGATGGAGGAGACGACGAGCGGCCCGCGGACCTCCACGGGCGGGCCCGGGGCGTCCACGAGCTTCCCCTCCTTCATCTCGGTCCGCTTGAACCGGAGCCCGACGCAGCGGTCCCCCTCGACGAGCAGGCCGAGGGGGGCGTGCAGGGGCTGGAACTTGAAGCCGAACTTCGTGGCGAGGTTCCCGAGGATCTTCTCGCGGACGGTCTCCCGCTTCGCGCGCTCCTCGGGGGTCGCGTCCCTGGGGATCTCGGCGATGGGCATGTCCTTCGCGCGCCGCCGGTAGTAGAGCGTGCACGGGACGACGCCGAGTTGCTCCAGCGTGAGCCCGAGCCCCTGGAGCGTCTTCGGGACGCCGTTCCGCTCGAGGTCGTGCATCTCGACGTGGTGGCCGCGCGCGGCGAGCCCCCGCAGGACCGTCTCGATCATGCAGATCTTCACGACGTCGAAGCTCGCGAGCCCGCCGCCCACGACGATGGTGCCGGGGGGGATCTCGTAGCGCACGCCCGAGTAGCCCTTCTCCGGGTAGTGGTTGAACCAGTAGACGAGCGAGTTCTGGTAGACGAGCCCCTTCCCGACGTACTTCTCCGCCTCGGGGACCGGCAGCGGCCGGTCTCGCCACGCGCCGTTCGCCAGCAGCACCGCGGACAGGCCCCAGTTCTTCGCGAGGTCCAGGAACTCCACGTCGCGCCCGATCTTCGTGCGCGGGAGGAAATGCACCCCGGGCTTGGTGAGCTTCTGCCCGATCTTCTCGTACTCCTCCCCGCGCTGCTTCTTGTGCCAGCGGGGGAGCCCGTCCTCGATCTTCCCGTACGGCCGGTCGTTCATCTCGATCACCACGACGACGCAGCCCCGGTCCGCGAGGACCGAGGCGGCCTCCGCCCCCGACGTGGCAGCCCCGACGATCGCGACGACGTGCTTCGCTCCGGTGTCCGTCACGGGAGGGTCCTCCTACTCCGTCCTCTTGATCACGTGGAACCCGAACTGCGACTCGACGACGTCCGACACGTCGCCCACTTGGAGCGCGAGGGCCGCCTCCGCGAACGGCGCCACCCACGTTCCCCGGCCGCCCGGGCCGAGGTCGCCCCCCTGGGGGGCGCTCCCTCAGGTCGAGTTCTGCCGTGCGAGCATCGCGAAGTCCTCCCCCTTCCGCGCCCGGTCTCGGAGGATCCCCGCGATATTCCGGGCCTCGTCCTTGGTCCTCTGGACGTTCCCCGGGGCGTTGGCCAGGCCCGCCCACGGGATCAGGATGTGGGAGGCCCGGACCTGCGGCGGCGGCGGCGCGAGCGGCAGCCTCTTGATCACGTGGAACCCGAACGGGCTCGCCTGAGGGTCGTACGGGGCCAGTCCGATGCCGCCCTCCGGGAGCTTGAAGCCGACATCGCCGAACGCGGGGACCATGCCCTGGCGCGGGTGCTCGCCCGGGGCCCGGGGCGAGATCCCGCGGTTCGACATGGTGTAGGGGCCCCCCGGCGGGGGATCGTCGCTGTGCTTCCGCTTGAGAGCCTCCCAGTCCTCGCCCCGACGGGCCCGTTCGAGCACGTCCTGGGCGGCGCTCCGGGCCTCCTCGGGGGTGCGACTGCAGTTCGGGAGGCGGCCCCTCACGCCGATCAGGATGTGGTCCACCGTGACGTAGTCGGGCTCCTTCCCCGGAGCCGGCTCCGCCGCGGGGGGCGGGGCGGGGGAGGGTGCGCCGGCGGCGGAGCCGGGCGTCCCGGCCGCCCCCGGGTTGGCGGGCGGGCTCCCGCCCCCTCCGCAGCCGAGGATCGCGATCGCGGCCATCGCCGCCGCACGGAATTCCCAGCCCCTCGTCATCGGTGCTCCTTTCGGTCGGCCCGCCGTCTCCCCCTCGGGCGCTTCGCGAGGCGGGCGCGAATCGCCTGGGCGATGCCGGATTCGAACCGGCGACCTCCTGCGTGTAAGGCAGGCGCTCTAGCCTCTGAGCTACTCGCCCGCAGGGGGCGGGAGTATAGGAGCCCCGCGGACCCGGCGCTATACTCCGCGCCCTCCGAGGAGGGGGACTCGTGCGACGGACGAGGATGGCCGCCGCCGCGCTCGCTCTCCTCGGATGCCAGAGCGCGCCCGTGACGAGGTCCGAGCCTCCCGCCACGCCTGCCGCCGCGCTCGCGCGCCTGGCGGACGACTACTGGGAATGGCGGATGCGGGAGTTCCCGACCTCCGCCACCCGCAACGGCGACCACCGCTACGACGACCGGCTCACGGACGTGGGGCCCGAGGCCCGCGCCGCGCGGGGCCGGGACCTTCGCGCGTTTCGCGAGAGGCTCGCGGCGCTCCCGGCCGACCGGCTCTCCGAGCCCGACCGGGTGACGGCCGACGTGCTCAAGGTCACCCTCGACCTCGAGATCGAGGAGCCCGACCATGGCTTCTGGCAGTGGAACGTGGACCAGATGTTCGGGCCTCAGGTCTCGTTCTTCCAGCTCCTCACGTTCCACCCGACCGGGACCGAACAGGACCTCGAGAACCTCGCGGCGCGGCTCGAGGCGTTCCCGCGCCACCTGGACCAGTACCGGCGAAACCTCGCCGAGGGGCTCCGCGAGAAGCGGGTCCCGCCGCGGGTGGCCGTCGAGCGGGTGATCGCGCAGATCCGCCGCCACGTCGAGCGGGGGGCCGACAAGTCGCCGCTGGCCGAGGCGCTCGCGCGGATCCCGGCCGAGACGCCGGCGGCGCGGCGCGAGGCGCTCGCCGCGCGCCTCAGGTCCGGGCTCGCCGGGTGCGTCCTCCCGGCGCTCTCCCGGCTCGGGGACTTCCTCGAGAGGGAGCTGCTCCCCGTGTCCCGCACCGAGCCGGGCGTCTGCCACATCCCCGGCGGGCGCGAGGCCTACGCCTTCCGGATCCGCCAGCACACGCGGGACGGGCTCACGGCGGAGGAGCTCCACCGCGTCGGGCTGGAGGAGGTGGCCTCGATCCGCAAGGAGATGGAGACAATCGCGGCCCGCGCGGAGCGTCCCGGCGACCTCAACGGCTACCTCGAGTTCGTCGAGAAGGACCCGCGGAACTTCTACGCGACCCGCGAGGAGGTGCTCGACGACGCCCGCCGGCTCCTGGAGGAGGCGACGGCGAAGCTCCCGAGGTTCTTCGGGAAGCTCCCGAAGACCCCCTGCGTCGTGAAGCCGATCGAGGAGTACCGGGAGAGGGACGCGGTCGCGGCCTTCTACGAGGGGCCCCCGGAGGACCTCTCGCGGCCGGGCGTCTACTGGTCGAACACGTACGAGCCCGGGACCCGCTCGCGCTACAACATGACGGCCCTCACGGTCCACGAGGCCGTCCCCGGTCACCACCTCCAGATCGCCCTCGCGACGGAGTCGAAGGGCCTCCCGGCCTTCCGCCGGCACGGCGGCTTCACCGCCTACGTCGAGGGCTGGGCCCTCTACACGGAGCGGCTCGCCGACGAGATGGGGATGTACAGGACGGACCTGGAGCGCCTCGGCATGCTCACCTACCAGGCCTGGCGGGCGACGAGGCTCGTCGTGGACACGGGGCTCCACGCCAAGGGCTGGAGCCGCGACCAGGCGCTCGCCGTGATGAAGGAGAACCTCGCCATCTCCGAGCCCGAGATCGTGAACGAGGTGGACCGCTACATCATCTGGCCCGGCCAGGCTCTCGCCTACAAGGTCGGCCAGCGCGAGATCCAGGCCCTCCGGGCCGAGGCCGAGAAGGCGCTCGGGGGAAAGTTCGACCTCCGGGCCTTCCACGACACGGTCCTCGCGAACGGCGCGATCCCGCTCGAGACGCTGCGAGGCGCGGTCCGGCGGTGGATCGAGTCGCGGCAACGGAGCTAGGCTGCGTGCCCGACGTGAAGGCGGTCGCCGTCCTCGGGGCGGGCACGATGGGGCACGGGATCGCCCAGGTCGCGGCGGCGGCCGGGTTCCGGGTCGTGCTCCGCGACATCTCCCGCGAGTTCGTCGAGAAGGGGCTCGCCGGACTGCGGAAGAACCTGGACGCCGGCGTGGAGAAGGGGAAGGTGACCGCGGCCGACCGCGAGAAGACCCTCGCGAACGTGCGGGGCGTCGTGGACCTCGCCGAGGCCGTCCGCGAGGCGGACCTCGTGATCGAGGCGATCCCGGAGGACCTGGAGCTGAAGCGCCGGACGTTCGCCGAGGCGGACCGGATCGCCCCCGCCCACTCCGTGCTCGCGACGAACACGTCGTCCCTCCCGGTCTCCGCCATCGCCGAGGCGACCCGCCGCCCCGAGCGGGTCGTCGGGATGCACTTCTTCAACCCGCCGCACCTGATGAAGCTCCTCGAGATCGTGCGGGGCCAGAAGACTTCGGAGGCGACCGTGACCGTCGCCCGGGAAGCGGGCCGCCGCATGGGGAAGGAGTGCATCCTCGTCACCGACACGCCCGGCTTTGCCTCGAGCCGGCTCGGCCTCGCGCTCGGCCTCGAGGCCATGCGGATGCTCGAGGCGGGCGTCGCCTCGGCCGAGGACATAGACGCCGCCATGACCCTCGGCTACAACCACCCGGTCGGGCCGCTCAAGCTCACGGACCAAGTCGGCCTCGACGTCCGGCTCGCCATCGCCGAGCACCTCGCGAAGACTCTCGGCGACCGCTTCCGGCCGCCCGAGGTCCTCCGGAAGATGGTCGCCGAAGGAAAGCTCGGGAAGAAGAGCGGCCAGGGGTTCTACAAGTGGGCGCCATAGACGCCCACGTCCACGTCCAGCCCTGGCGGATGGTGAAGCCCGACCGCCTCGCCCTCATGACGCGCGGGCGGACGGACCTCGAGCGGGTGAAGCGCTGCATGGACGAGCCGGCCGAGTTCCTGCGGCTCCTCGACGAGGCCGGCGTCGAGGCGGCGGTCCTGGTCAACTACGTCGCCCCCGAGGTGATGGGGTTCATCCCCGAGGTGAACGAGTGGATCGCGGGCTACTGCCGGGCCGATCCGCGGCGCCTCGTCCCGATGGGCTCCGTGCACCCGCTCCACCAGCCGGAACCCGGCCGGGAGGTCGAGCGGCTGGCCGCGCTCGGGATCCGGGCCCTGAAGGTCCACCCTCCCCACCAGCTCTTCGCGCCGAACGCCTACCGGACCGGCGAGCTGCCGGCGCTCGGCGAGGTCTACGGCGCGGCCGAGCGGCTCGGCCTCCCCGTCATGTTCCACACGGGAACCTCGATCTTCCCCGGGGCGCGGAACGTCCACGCCGACCCGATGCCCGTGGACGACGTGGCCGTGGACTTCCCGAGGCTCACGATCGTCCTCGCCCATGCCGGGCGTCCTCTCCACGTCGAGACCGCCGTCTTCCTCGCCCGCCGCCACCCGAACGTGTGGCTCGACATCTCGAGCATCCCCCCGTCGCGGCTTCTCCACTACCTCCCGCGGCTCGAGGAGCTTGCCGGGAAGACCCTCTTCGGCACCGACTGGCCCGCCCCCGGGGTGCCCTCGATCCGGGAGAACCTCGAGGCCGTGGCCGCGCTTCCGCTCGGCGAGGCGGCGAAGGCGAAGCTCCTCCGCGAGAACGCGCGGGCGGTGTACCGGCTCTAGCATCCCAACTCAGGCTCCCCTACCATCCAGCCGAAGGTTGGATCATGAGAAGCCCCGAGCGACTCCGCCGGTATCGCGAGATGACCCCGGCCGAGAAGGCCGAGGAATTCCGGCTGCTCGAGCGGGCGGCGCGGGTCGTGTGGGACGCCCTCCCCGAGGAGGAGAGGCGGCGGCGGCGGGAGCGGGCACGCGCCGAGCGGGCGGTCACGCACCGGAAGCTGCTCGAGAGGCTCGGGGCGGCCGATCGCGAAGCGAGCCAGCGATGACCGAGCCCTCGCTCCTCGACCTCGCGGGCCGCTTCGCCCGGTTCTGCGAGGGCGCCGGGGTCCCCTACATGGTCATGGGGGGCCTCGCCGTGGCGGTCCACGCGATCCCGCGACCGACCCTCGACCTGGACGTCACCGTGGACCTCGACCCTGACCGGCTCCCGGAGTTCCTCGAGCGCGCGACGGAGGCCGACTTCTCCGTCGCGGACCACTACAGGTCGGGCTTCTCCGATCCGCTCAAGGGCATGCGCAAGATCCAGATGCAGTTCTTCGCGGCGGGGTTGGTCCACGACGTGGACGTCTTCCTCGTGACGACGGACTACCAGCGCGCCGCCTTCGCCCGCCGCCAGAAGGCGAAGCTCGGGAGCCACGAGGTCTTCGTGATCGCCCCCGAGGACCTGATCCTGCACAAGCTCCTGACCGGCCGGGGCCGGGACGAGTCGGACGTGGACGACATCCTGATGCTCTCGCGCCTCGACCTCGACTACCTGCGCCGCTGGGCCGGGGAGCTGTCGGTGCGCGAGACCCTCGACGGGAAGCTCCGGCAGCTGGAGATGGGGGGGACCTAGAAGGCTGACGGCCGGCCCTCGGGCCGGCCGTCACTCGATCTGGTCGGGGCGACTGGATTCGAACCAGCGACCTCTTGCACCCCAAGCAAGCGCGCTAGCCAAACTGCGCCACGCCCCGGTGTGAGGGGATCCTAGCCCCGACTCGCGAGGCCCGTCAAGCCGCCGGACTCCCGCGCTACCGGCCCGCGGCCTCGAGCACGCGCAGGAACCGTCCCCGGAGCGCCTCGCCGCCGAGCTGAGGGTAGAGCGCCTGCGTGTTCTCGACGAGGGCCCTCGCCCGGGCCCGGTCCCCGACCGCGAGCAGCGCCTCGGCGTGGAGGCAGCGGGCCTCCCACCAGGGGTCGGAGAACGGGGCGAGGCTCCCCTGGAGCTTCGCCGTGAGGTCGCGGGCGACGACGGCCTTCCCGGCGCCGATCAGCGCCGCCGCCGCCCGCAGCTCGGCCGCGGGACCCGCCCCCGACGCCGCGAGGGCGAGCCACACGTCGGCCGCCTCTTCGTGCCGGCCGGCCGCCCCGAGGGCCTCGGCCCGCGCGCGGCGGAGCCCGGCGAGCGCGGCCGGAGAGGCCACGGGCCCGAACCGCTCGACGGCTTGGTCCAGCAGATCCGCCCCGGCGCCGGCGTCCCCGTCCGCCCGCATCCTCTCGGCGAGCGAGACGGCCAGAGAGATCGCCGCCTCGGCCTCCTTCGGGGCGAGGCTCCCCGGGGCCCCCCCCGCGACGAGCCCGAGCGCCTCGAGCGCCCCGCGCCAGTCCCGGAGCTGGAGCAGTGCCGAGGCGAGCCGGCGGCGGAGCGCCTCCGCCTCCTCCGGCGCCGCCCCCGCCACGGCCGAGCGGTAGGCCGCCGCGGCGCCGCCCGGGTCCCCGAGCCGGGCTCGCAGGTCCCCGAGAGTCCTCCAGATCGTGGAGCGCCCGGCGGGGTCGGGCTCCTCCCCGCGGCGGAGGATCTCGGCAAGGAGGTCCGCCGCGCGCCTCTGGTCCGCGCCCTCCAGCGCGAGCTTCGCGAGGAGCCGCCGGAGGCCCGGCGCCGCGGGGCCGTCCGGCGCCCGGTCGAGGACGGGTCGCAGGATCTCCTCCGCCCGCGCGCGGTCCCCGCGCAGGAGAGCCGCCTCGCCCTCCTCCCTCTCCGCCAGGGCGAGCCAGCCGGCCACCTCCTCAGCCCCGTCGGCGCCGGGGCGGTCGAGGTGCCGACGCGCCCACTCGCGGAACCGGCCGAGCGCCCCTTCGGCGGCGGCCGCCGCGGCCGTCCTCTCGGACGGCGTCCCGCCGGCCGCCCGCCGGGCCGCCGCCGCCGCCGCGCGCGCCCGCTCCCAGAGAAGCTCCCCGTGGAACGCCGTCCCGACGGGGAGGGCGGCCAGCTCGTCGTCGGGCACCTCGAGGAACCGCGGCGCGGCCCGGTAGTAGACCTCGAGGGTGAGCACCGCCGTCGCCGTGGAGTAGACCCTCCCCCCCGCGCCGGACCAGACGTCCACGGGGTCCCACGACCCGTCGGCGCAGCCGCCGCCCCTCCTCTGGTTCCGCACGAGCACGTCCCGGCAGTTCGGGTTCCAGCGTTCCCATTCGGGTCCCCCGAGGGGGTAGAGGGCGAGCGACGTGTAGTACCAGCGGTAGAGGTTGATCGGGTTCTCCTTGAGGAACGTCTTCCCCTCGCGCCGGGCGGGCTCCAGGTCCCAGACCGCCGGCTCCGAGGAGACGTGGCCGGCCGCGCGCCGCACGAGGGGATCCTGCGGGGTCGCCCCCGTGAGGGACCGGCCCAGGAGCCCGACGGCCGTGAGGGCGTTGATCCCCCCCTCGGGCGAGGTGTAGCCGGTCTCGCCCTCGGGGGTCGTCATCGAGTCGAGGAACCGGCGGGCCCGCTCGAGGACCCTCGCCTCGGGAGGGAACCCCGCGGCGCGGGCGGCCGAGAGGGCCATGAGGCACCAGCCCGTGACCGACGTGTCCGACTCTCCCGAGCGCGGCTCGTACCGCCAGCCCCCGTCCTTGTTCTGGGCCGAGACGAGGAAGCCCGCCGCGCGGGCCGCGGCCTTCGCGACCGGCTCCCCGCCGGTCCCCATCCCGGCCGCCTCGGCGAGCGCGAGGGCCGCGATCGCGTCGTGGTAGAGGTTCCCGGGAAACCCGCCCTCAGGCTCCTGCGTCGAGGCCAGCCAGCGGAGCCCCCGCGCCACGGTCGGGGCGAACCCGCCCGTCTCGGCCGTCTGGCCCGCGCCGAGGAACGCGAGCAGCGCGAGCCCCGTGAGCCCCGTCCTCTGCTGAGGGCTCCCCTTCCCGCAGGTGAACGTCTCCTCGAAGTAGCCCCACCACCCCTCGGCGTCCTGGTGGCCTGCGAGCCACCGGAGCCCGGCCGCGACGGCCTTCTCGGAGCCGTAGGTGCCCCCGCCGCGGGCCGCCGCGAGCCGCCGGCCTCCCCGGCCACGCCAGCCGTACTTCTCGGCTCCCGGCGCGAGGAGAGGGGTCTTCTCGACGAGGCTCTCGCGGAAGTCGCGGTCGTCGGGGGTCTCCGGCCGGTCCTCGAGGAGCCCCACGGGGACTTCGGGCAGCGGAGGGGACTCGGCGAGACGGTCGAGAGCGCTCGTGTCCCCCGGCTGCGGGAGGTCGGGCAGCGGGAGAGGCGGCACCGGTGGAGCGGAGAACGAGAGGTCCACGTGGATCGCCGGGGGCGGCCCCACGTTTACGACGAGGAAGGTGAGGAGGAGGAGGCCGGCGACATGGAGGACCCCCGAGACAGCCCACGCCGGAATGCCGCCGAGGTGCTCCCGCAAGGACCGGGGACCCGGGGGTGCAGGGCGGCTCCCGGCAGGAGGGGCCTGCTTCCCGAAGGCCGCCCGCCGGACGGCCCGGTCGGAGCGCGGGGTCTTCGGTCGGGACACCGGGGGGGCGCCGAGTCGCCCGAGCGCGTCCCGGGCGGCGTCCACGGCTTCGGAGGCTTCCCCGGCCGGCGCGTCCACGAGGATTGCACGGAGCGCCCGGGCCGGCCCTCCAGATCCCTCCGCGCGCGGCCTCGAGGCCGTTCCCGCCCCCACGGCCGAGACAGACCCGCAGGACGGGCACGACGAGTCCCCCCCCGGGCTCATCGTGGCTCCGCAGAAGGGGCAGGTGAGGTCCACGGGCGGACGGCCAGGAGCAAAGCCCGAACCGGCACGATCCCAGGGAGCTCCGCCCGGTTCGACGCCACGATGGTAACCCATTGCCCGCAGGCTGGTTACCGCGTAGCCACCCCTCGAGGCCGTACCAGGTACCAACCTGGTACCAACGGGGCCGCTACGTCTTCCGCGTGACGGCGAAGCCCTTGTCCTCGGCGCGGGGGCCGAAGAGCGGGTGGGGGGCGGCCGGCTCGGCGGCCAGCTCCACCTCGCGACCGCCCGCGTAGACCTTGTGCTTGCCCTTGGCGGCGAACCAGTCGCGGACGCTCGCGGTGCGGTGCATCTTCTCGACGATCTTCCGCCAGCCCACGCCGGTGTTGTAGGCGCAGAACGAGATCTCGCCCATCTGGGTCGCGTAGGGGATGATGCACATCTCGGTCCGCCGGAAGTCGTAGGTGAAGAGGTCCTGGAACCACATCCCCATGACGGCCATCATCCCGAACCGGAACCTCTCCTTCTCGCCCGTGAGGCCCAGCCTGTTCCCCGTGTAGGAGTCGAAGGACCGCAGGATCTCCTTGAACGTGAGCCCGCGCGGAAGGGCCTTGGGCCTGAGGTTCCGCAGCATCGAGAGCCCGACGGCTACCCGCGTCCAGAAAGGCCCCCGGCCCCAGTCGTTCACGCGTTTCACGTCCTCGAGCATCCTCTCGACGTCGAGGAACTGCGGGATCGGGGTGCACTCCTTGGTCTGCATGTTGACCATGAGGAACGTCGCCGTCCCGCAGTTGGGATGGCAGCCGCACCGGATCGATCCCCACTCGGCGTCCGGTCCCCGCAGGAGGTCGTTCAGGTCCGAGAACGGGCTCGAGGCCGAGAGCGGGAACCAGTCCCGCATCGGCTCGGAGAGGCCCGTCTGGTTCTTGAAGTCGTGCGCAAGGTGGCTGAGCGTGTAGCGCCAGCGCCGGCGCTGCTCGTCGGGGAGGTCCTCGTCGCGCCCCGTGAACGAGACGGGCTGGAACGCGAGCGAGTGGATCTTCTCGATGTTCTCGAGAGCGAAGCGGAAGATCGGCCCGACCTGGTGGTTGTTGAGCGAGTTCACGAGCGTCACGACGAGCGAGGCGGTGATCCCGTTCGCGTAGAGGTTCTCGAGGGCGCGCCGCTTCACGTCGAGGATGTTCCCGACCCCCCGGAGCTTCGTGGACTCGGGGTCCACGCCGTCGAACTGCAGGTAGACGAACCGGAGCCCCGCCTCCCGCGCGCGGCGGCAGAGGTCGGGGTCCTGCGCGAAGCGGATCCCGTTGGTCGCGGCCTGCACGCTGAAGTAGCCCACCTTCTTCGCGTAGGCGACCGCCTCGACGAAGAAGGGGCTCATCGTGGGCTCGCCGCCCGAGAACTGGACCGAGAGCTGCCGCCGCGGCTTCACCGAGATCGCGGCGTCGAGGATCCGCTGGATGTCCTCGAACCGGAGCTCGTGGACGTAGCCCACCTGGTTCGCGTCCATGAAGCAGGGGTCGCACATCATGTTGCAGCGGTTCGTGAGGTCCACGGTCAGCACCGCGCCGCGCCCGTACTTCATCGAGCTGGTCCCGTGGTCGTGGAGCTTGTCGGGGGCGATCCGGAAGTCGCGGCCGGGGAAGAGCCTCTCGAGTCGGTTGAAGAACTCGACGTCGGTCGAGAGCAGGTCCTCGAAGTGGCCGTGGGTGGGGCAGTCCTTCTCGATCAGGACCTGCCCCTCGCGCTCGAGGATCCGCGCCTTCACCTCGCCCGGCGTCCCCTGGGTGAGGACCTTGAGATCCTCCTCGCCCGCCAGAATCCTCTCGCGCGTCTCGATCACGCAGCGCGGGCAGAGCGAGTCGGTTTCGCGCGGGAGCCCGAGGACGGGGAAGCTCCTCTCGCGGCTCTTGAGGAGCGGCGCCGGGGCCCACTTCGGCTGGATCCGCCCCTCGGGGAGGAACCGGTTCACCGCGCGCATCGCGGCCCAACCCAGGTGGCCGAGCCCGACGAGCGCGGTCTCCTTCGCGATCCGGAACGCCTCGGGTATGGAGGGCGAGTAGGCCATCGAGACTCTCAGAACCGGCCGGACGACCGGCCCGGCAACCGGAAGAGACGGGACCCTACCATGCCCCGGCAGCCAGGGCAACGGCCGTGCCGGACGAGGCTGGGGCGTCGGAGTGCCCCGCTGTCCACCGGCGAGGACGCGCGCGGATCCGACAGGGCGCCGGTAGAATCGCGAGGCCGGGGGCCCCTCCCCCGGCGCCCCGTGGATCTCGCAGCAGGAACCCTCCGAGCCATCGCCCTCGTCGGCCTCGCCGCCGGCGCGGCGCGGGCGGACGAGCTCCCCCGGGCGGGAGGTCGGCGACCGGAGCCGCGCGTCCCGCCGTTCCTCGAACCCCTTCGGGTCGCGAGCAACGGGGCGCTGCAGCACCTCGCCTACGTCCCGGAGATGGAGGGCGGCTCGCCGCTCGCCGCGGACGAGGGACGCGCCTCCTGGCGGGCCGGCGCCGCGCACACGGCCATCCCGGAGTCGGTCCCCGGGAACCGCCTGAAGGTCACGACCTACGAGGCAGCTCTCGGCGGCGCCTTCGGGCTCCGGCGACTGCTGCGGCTCGACGGGGACCTCGAGATCCGCGCCCAGCTCGTGGCCCACGCGGTCGAGGCCGGGGACGTGGACGAGGACCTGCGCGCGACGAACGACGGCCGGGACGTGATCCCGGACGACGCGGCCGGCCGACCCGGGTTCTCCGAAGTTCACGCGGGCCTCAAGTTCGCGGTGCCCGGGTTGGCGGACCTCGCCTCCCCCTCGGTCGTCCTCGCGGCCTCGTTCCTCGTCTCGGGAAAGGCCTCGATCGGGGGGGAGAGGCGCTTCCTCGCGACGGGTCGGGCGGAGGTGTTCGGAGGCGTCGCCGCGAGCGCGGGGTTCCGGACGGGGGCGGTCTCGGCGCTCCCGGCGTTCTGGATCCACGTGTTTGCCGGAGGCGTCTGGAGGGACCGCGAGGACGCGGTCTTCGACGAGGACGTCGTCGTGAACGGCGGCGCCGTCTACGGCGCGGCGCTCGCCTGGCCCGTTGCCGACGGGGCTGCGCTGCTCCTCCAGGCCCAGGGACACACGAACCCCTTCCGGGACCTCGACGACTTCAGCGAGGACCCGCTCTCCATACACGCGGGGGGGCGGGTGCTCGTCTCGGGGGTCCTCGTCGAGGCGGCCGGGGGGACCGGGCTCGTCCGCGGGAACGGACCCGACTGGACACTCGACTTCGCCGTCGTGTACACATTCTGAAATGAAGATCCTATTCGTTGACGACTCGAAGGTGACGCGCGCCGTCGTCTCGCAGGCGCTCCTCCACGGGCCGCCCGTGGACCTGGCGTTCGCCACCGACGGCGAGGAGGCGAAGGGACTCCTTGCGGGCGTGGACCTGGTCATCACCGACTGGCTCATGCCGCGCACCGACGGCGTGGCCCTCACTCGCTGGATCCGGTCGCAACCCGCCTACCGCAGCACCCCGGTCATCATGATGACCGGGCAGGAGCTGGACCCGGCCCGGCTGAAGGAGGCCCGCGCCGCGGGCGTGAACCTCTTCATCGCGAAGACCTTCTCCGCCGACGACCTCCAGCGCGCGATCGGGCAGGTGCTCGTGCCCCCGGGAGGCGAACGGCGGTGACGGTCTCGACGGGTCCCTCCGCGGGCGCCTCGAAGGCGGACCTCGAGTCCGCGGCCCTCGACGGGTCGGCCCCTTACTACAAGCGCCGCGAGGCCCTGCTCGCCCTGCTGCGGTCGGGAGACGGTGCGGTCGGGGTGTCCCTCTGTCGCAGGCTCCTCGGCGACCCCGAGAAGTTCGTGCGGCGCGAGGCGGCGCGCGCGCTCGCGGACCACGGCGGCTCCGACGCGGCGGCCCTCGCGGGCGTCCTCGCGGATCCCGACGAGGACGTCCGCCGCCACGCCGTCCGGGGGCTCCGGGCGACGGGGGACGCCGGTCACGCGCCGGCGCTCCGGGCCCTCCTCTCGGATCCCTCCTGGTTCCTCCGGCGCGAGGTCGAGGCGGCGGTGAAGGAGCTGGAGGCGAAGGCTTCTGCGCCCGCCGCCCCGAGAGACGCCTTGCCGAAGCCGCCTCCCCTGAGGGCGCCGCCGACGCAGGCCGAGCCGCCGGCTCCGGAGACGGTCGTCTCGACGCGGCCTCCCCCGTGGACGGGGCCGGCTCCTGCCGAGGCTCCGGCTCCCGCGCCCCACCCGGGTCTGCCGCCCCGGCCCCCGCCGCCGCACGTGCCTCCCCCGCCCGCGACCCGGGCCCCCGTACCGACACCGGCTCCCGCGCCCCGGCCCGCCCCGGCCCGGCCGAGCCCGCCCCGCCCCGCCCCGCCCCTCTCCGCCCCTTCGCGGAAGATCCTCGAGGCCCTCCGCCAGCGGACCGGCATGCGCCCGGCGGCGCCGACGGCCGCGGCCGGCACCCCGCGCCCGGACCGTCTCGCGGAGGTGCGCTCGGCGCTCGCCGCCAAGGCCGCCGTGGCCGCGCGGGCGCTGCCGGGGGCTTCGCGCTGCCCCCGATGCGGCTGGGTGCTCCGCGCCGGCCAGAAGTTCTGCGTCTTCTGCGGCACCCCGGCCGGGACGCCCCCCGCCACCTCCGTCTCGCCTCTCCCGACGACCCGATCCGCGATCACCGAAGGCCCTCTCGCGCACCGCCGGGCCCCAGGGTCCGCCCCTCCACGACCCGCGGGGGGACCCGCGGGCGCCGCCGCCGCTCCCGCCCGCGGACCGAACCCGGCGCTCGTCGGCTGCGGGATCCTCGCGGCGTTCGGGTTCCTCGCGCTCCTGATGCTCGGCTCGGCGATGCGCGCCGCCTACCGGCGGACCTTGCCGGCCGCGCGCCCCGCGGCGCCGGTCTCCAGGACCGCCCCCGCGCAGGCCCCCGCCGGCTCGTGGGTCCTCGTGGAGCTGCGAGACGGCCGGCGCGAGAGGGGCCGTATCGTGCGGCGCGAGTCGAGGAGCGTGGTCTACGACTTCGACGGGCGGATCGAGACCATCCCGCGCGACCGGATCCGCTGGGAGCAGCCGATCCGCTAGCCCTGGCGTCCCTGCGCTCGGGAGCTATCATTCCGCCCCGGATGGAGCCCTCTCGGGTCCTCGAGTCGCTCAAGCGCTCGATGCTGGTGGACGGGCTCCCGATCGTCCTCGACCTCGGGCGGAGCCGCGGCTCCACTCTGGTGGACGCGCGCGACGGGCGCGAGTACGTGGACCTCCACGGCTGCTTCGCGACGTCCCCGCTCGGCTGGAACCATCCCGCGTTCTCCGACCCGGCCTTCCGGGAGCGGCTCGCGCGCGCGGCCATCGCCAACCCGACCAACGCCGACTTCTACACCGTGGAGATGGCCGACTTCGTGGAGACGTTCCGCCGCACGGCGCAGCCCGCGGAGCTGCCCCACCTCTTCCTCGTGTCGGGGGGGACCCTGGCCGTCGAGAACGCGCTCAAGGCCGCGTTCGACTGGAAGGTGCGGAAGAACCTCGCGGCGGGCCGCGGCGAGCGCGGCTCGGCCGTGATCCACTTCCGCGAGGCGTTCCATGGCCGCTCGGGCTATTGCCTCTCGCTCACGAACACATTCGCCCGGCACAAGGTCCAGTACTTCCCGAAGTTCGACTGGCCGCGGGTGTCGAATCCGAAGCTCCGGTTCCCCGCCACCCCCGAGCGGCTCCGCGAGGTCGAGGAGGCAGAGCGCCGGAGCCTCGCCGAGATCCGCGCGGCCTGCGACCGCTTCGGGGACGAGGTCGCATGCCTCATCCTCGAGCCGATCCAGGCCGAGGGGGGCGACAACCACTTCCGGCCCGAGTTCTTCCGCGAGCTGCGGCGGCTCGCCGACGAGCGGGGCTTCCTCCTGATCTTGGATGAGGTGCAGACCGGGCTCGGCTCGACCGGGTCGTGGTGGTGCTTCCAGCAACTCGGCGTCACCCCCGACATCGTCGCCTTCGGGAAGAAGATGCAGGTCTGCGGCATCATGGCCGGCCCGCGCCTCGACGAGGTGGACTCCGTCTTCAAGGTCTCGGGCCGCATCAACTCGACGTGGGGCGGGAACCTCGGGGACATGGTCCGGTCGCAGAGGATCCTCGAGACGATCGCCGGCGCGGGCCTCCTCGCGAACGCTCGCGACCGGGGGGCGTCGCTCTCCCTGCGGATCGAGGCGCTCGCTCAGGAGCTGCCGGACCTGGTCTCGAATCCTCGCGGCCGGGGGATCCTCGGCGCGTTCGACCTCCCCGCGACCGACGAGCGCCAGGCCGTGATCGCGGCGGCGCGGGACGCGGGGCTCCTCCTGATCGGCTGCGGCGAGCGCTCGATCCGGTTCCGGCCGGCGCTCACGGTCACCGAGGAGGACCTCGACCGCGGGTTCGAGATCCTGCGCAAGGTGCTCCGGGCCCGGTCTGCGACACATCCGACGGGGACGGCGCGGGCGGCGGTCTAGGGCGGCGGGACCGGATCCTCGCCGAAGCCGCCGCCCGGGCGGCAGCGCGCGAGGCGGCGCACCCCGAGCCAGAGGCCCCGGCAGACCCCGTGGAGGCGGACCGCCTCGGCCGCGTACTCCGAGCAGGTGGGCGTGAACCGGCACGCGGCCGGGAGGAGCGGCGAGATCGCGGCCTTGTAGGCCCGGAGCGCGAGGAGGACCAGGGTCCTCACGGGCCTTCTCCCACGGGCCCCGCGGGCCCCGCCGCGCCGGCCGCGCGCACCCGCGGGTCGGCGGCCGCCCGCGCGAGGAGCGCCCGCAGGCTCCGGGAAAGCTCCGCGAGCGGCGTCCGCCCGGTCACCCCCTGCGGCATGAGGACCACGTCGTAGCCGGACGGGAGCTCCGGGAGCGAGAGCCGGAACGCCTCGCGCAGGAGCCGCTTCACGCGGTTCCGCTCGACCGCCCCACCCTTCCCGCGCCGGACGGCGAGGCCGAGGCGGGTCTGGCCGAGGCGGTTTCCCAGGACCTTCGCCGCGAGTAAAGGGTCGCCGAACCGGCGCCCCTGGCCCATCACGGACGCGAAGTCGCGCTTGCGGCGGATCCGGGCGGTTCCGGGCAGGCCGAACCCCTTCACGGCTGCCGAGTCTACTTGACACTCCCCGCGCCGCGCCGCGATGATCCGCGCCCCCGTGCGAGTCGAGGAGCCGTGAGCGAGGACCTGATCCAGGTCCGCGCGGAGAAGGCCGCGCGGCTCCGCGCCCTCGGCGTGGACCCCTACGGGGGGCGCTACGACGGGATCGAGCCGGTCGCGGCGCTGCTGCCGAAAGTCCCGGCGACCGGGCCGGGTCCGGAGGCCGCGCTCGCGGGCCGGATCATGAGGATGCGCGCCCACGGGAAGACGACCTTCCTCGACGTGGCCGACCGGACCGGACGGCTCCAGGTCTACGCCCGGGCGGACCAACTCGGGGCGGCCTACGAGGTCGTCTCTCTCCTGGATCTCGGGGACATCGTCGGCGCGCAGGGGGTCCTCCAGAAGACCCGGACCGGGGAGCCGACCCTGTTCGCGAAAGCCGTCACGATCCTCACGAAGGCGCTGCGGCCCCCGCCCGAGAAGTTCCACGGCCTCGCCGACCCCGAGATCCGGTTCCGCCAGCGCTACGTGGACCTGACGGTCACCGAGGAGGCACGCCGGTACGCCCTCGCCCGGACGAAGGTCGTCGCCGGGATGCGCCGCATCCTCGACGCCCACGGTTTCGTCGAGGTGGAGACGCCGGTCCTGCAGCCACTCTATGGGGGCGCCGCCGCGCGCCCCTTCACCACGCACCACAACACGCTCGACATGAAGCTCTACCTCCGGATCGCGACCGAGCTCTATCTCAAGCGTCTCCTCGTGGGCGGCCTCGAGCGCGTCTACGAGATCGGGAAGGACTTCCGGAACGAGGGCATAGACAAATTCCACAACCCCGAGTTCACGATGATGGAGTGCTACCAGGCCTACGCCGACTACACCGACATGATGGCGCTCGTCGAGGAGATCGTGGCGACTCTCGCCCGCGAGGTGACGGGCGGCACGACGCTCGAGCGGGACGGGAAGAAGATAGACGTGACGCCTCCCTGGCCTCGGCTCCCGTTCCTCCAGGCGGTCCGCGACCGGACGGGGCTCGACCTGCACGCGGCCGACGTCCCGAGGCTCCGCGAGGCCTGCAGGACCCTCGGCATCGCGTTCGAGCCGGGGATGGGGGCGGGGGCGCTCCTCGACGCTATCTGGAGCGACCGGGTCGAGCCGCACCTCATCGGCCCCGTCTTCGTCACCGACTACCCCGTCGAGACGACCGCCCTCGCCCGCCGCCATCGGAAGGACCCCGCGCTCGTCGAGCGCTTCGAGGCCTTCCTCTTCGGGAAGGAGCTGGGGAACGCCTTCTCCGAGCTGAACGACCCCGCCGACCAGCGCGCCCGGCTCGAGGAGCAGGCGCGCCTCCTCGCAGCGGGCGACGCCGAGGCCCACGCGATGGACGAGGACTTCGTCCGCGCCCTCGAGCACGGGATGCCCCCCGCGGGCGGGCTCGGGATGGGGGTGGACCGGCTCACCATGTTCCTCACGGGCGCCCCGAACATCCGCGAGGTGATCCTGTTCCCCCTGCTGCGGCCCGAGGCTGGGTCCCCGCCGCCCGGGGCGGGCGGGTAGGGCGCCGTGCACGTCCTCGCGGTCGCCCTCCGCTACCTCCGCGCGCGGCGACTCACGTGGCTCTCGGTCGCCGGCGTCACGGTGGGCGTGGCCGCGCTGATCGTCATCCTCTCGATCATGGAGGGATTCCAGCGCGACCTCCGGGAGAGGATACGCGGGGCCCTTGCGGACGTGGTCGTCCGCCCGCGGGGCGACCGGCGGGTCTCGGTGGAGCTTCCCCGGGCCGAGGCGGTCGCGGGCGTCGCCGCCGCGTCGCCCCGCCTCTCCACGGTCGGCCTCCTCGTCGCGCAGGACGCCTACCTCCCGGTCTCCCTCGACGCGGTGGATCCCGAGCGCGAACCCCGGGTCGGGAAGTTCGGGGAGTTCACCGCCCGGGGCGTGACCGGCGCGGCGCGGGAGTGGGCGAGGTGGCGTCTCGCCCTGGCCGTCGGAGGGAGCGTGGAGAAGTCTCTCGGGAGGGAGATCGAGGACCTCGCTTCGGGAGGCGTGCTCTCCGGGCCCGAGCGCCGAGAGAGGCTCGGGGCGGAGGCCCGGCTCCAGGCGGCGCTCGAGCGCGCCGCGGCCTGCGGGCCGACGCCGGCGACGCTGGTCCGCCTCCGGGAGGCAGTCGCGGCGGCGTCCGACCTCCGCGAGGCGGCCGGGGCGGTCCGGGCGGCGGCGGTGGCGCTGCCGGAGGTCGCGCAGGACCTCGAGTGGATCGCCGGGGGGGTGGAGGCGCGTGCCGCCCTCGCCGAGGAGTGCCGGACACGCCTCCCGTTCCCGACGAGCTCGGGGGATGTCCTTCCCGTCCTCCTCGGCACCGAGATGACGGAGATCCTGGAATTCCACGGCGCCGACTTCGCCAAGCTCCTGACGGCCCGCCGGCCGAGACGCGATGAGCCGACCAAGGACCCCGTGGTCGCGGTGACGACCCCGATCGTCCCGGTCCGGCGGGTTTGGGCCGAGCGGCGGAACCCGGAGGGGAGACGGGACCGGGTCGAGATCTCCTTCCAGTCGGGCATGTACGAGCTGGACTCCGGTCACGCCCTCTTCTCGCTCGAGGAGGCCGCCCGGCGCGGGCTCGCCGCCCCCGATCGCTTCTCCGAGATCGCCGTCCGTGCGGAGGAGGGGCTCGAGCCCGACGATCTGAAGGGCCCCCTCGCCGCGGCGTTCCCGGGAGCCGAGGTCCAGTCCTGGACCGACCGGCGCCGCTCCTTCCTCCGCGCCGTCCAGCTCGAGAAGGCCTTCCTCGCCGTGGTCCTCTTCATGATCGTCGTCGCGGCCGGGTTCAACATGCTCGGCACGTTCCTGATGATGGTCGCCCAGAAGACCCGGGACATCGGGGTCCTGCGGGCGCTCGGCGCCGGCCGGCTCGGGGTGGCGGGGATCTTCGCGGGCCTCTCCCTCGTGATCGGCCTGGCGGGTGGCCTCCTCGGCACGGCGCTCGGCCTCCTCGTCGCCTGGAACGTGAACGGGATCGAGGGGCTCGTCCGGACGACGACCGGGCTCACGCCATTTCCCCGCGAGCTCTACTACATGGACCGGATCCCCTCCGTGGTCGAGCCCGGGACGCTCGCCGGAATCCTCGTGCCGACCCTCCTCGTGAGCGTGCTGCTCGGGGGGCTCCTCCCGGCGCTGCGCGCCTCCCGGCTCGACCCTGTCGAGGCGCTCCGGTATGAGTAACTCCGCCGTTCTCGCCGCGGAGGTCGTCACCAAGGACTACCGGGTGGGGGCCGGGACCCTCCCCGTGCTCCGGGGAGTCTCCCTCGACGTCCGCCCGGGCGAGGTGCTCGCGGTGGTGGGCCGCTCGGGCGTGGGGAAGAGCACCCTTCTCCACATCCTCGGGATCCTCGACGCGCCCACCTCGGGGAGGGTGCTCTACAAGGGCGAGGACCTCGCCGCGGCCTCCCCCTCCCGCCGGGCCGAGGTGCGCAACCGCGAGTTCGGGTTCGTCTTCCAGTTCTACCACCTGCTCCCGGAGTTCACGGCGCTCGAGAACGTGCTCATGCCGGCCCTCGTGGGAGCCGGGCCCCTCGCCTGGCTCTCCCGCCGCCGCGCCGCCCGGGACCGGGCGGGGGACCTCCTGCGCCAGGTCGGGCTCGAGGGTCGCGCGCGCCACCGGCCGAGCCAGCTCTCGGGCGGCGAGCAGCAGCGCGTCGCGATCGCCCGCGCCCTCATGAACGAGCCCGCGATCCTCTTCTGCGACGAGCCGACGGGGAACCTCGACTCGGCCACGGCGAAGGAGATCATGGCGCTGCTCTTCGAGCTGAACGCCGGGCGGCGCCAGACCTGCGTCCTCGTGACGCACGACGAGACCGTCGCCCGCGAGTGTCACCGGGTCGCGCGGATGGTGGACGGGCGGGTGGCGGAGGTCGTCGCGGGCCGGTTGAGGACGGGCTAGTGGCGCTCGCGCTCCGGCTGGCGTTGCGTTACGTCCGACGGCGGACCGTGGCCGCGCTCTCTCTCACGGCCGTCGCGGGCGCCGTGCTCATCGCGTATGTGCCGAGCCCCGTGATGGAGGGGTGGCTCGCGGTGTTCCGGGAGAACCTCCGGACGACAGGCGGCGACGTCCAGGTGGAGATCCTCTGCCCCCGCAACCCCGAGCTGCTCCCGGAGGCGGAGAAGATCCTGTCGGGCCTTCCCGGCATCGTCGCGTTCGCGCCGAGGGCCGAGGCCCCGGTCGGGTTCCTGACCCAGGACGACACGCAGGAGGTCGAGGGGGGGTTCGTGATCGGAATGGACCCCCCGCGTGAGGAGCGGGTGACGACCCTGCTGCGGGGTCTGGACCCCCGCTTCACCGACCCCGGGAAGCCGTTCGAGGTCTCCCGGAACCTCCGCGAGTGGAACGCCCGGTGGGTCCGAGCGGCGATCGCGCGCGGCCGGGCGGCCGCCGAGAGGGACCCCGGAGCCTTCGATCGAGCGCTCCTCGCCGGGGGCGGCTCCCGGGGCGACGAGGAGGACGAGCGGCAGACGCACCGAGCGCTCGGGGAGGAGGCGCTCCGGGACCTGACCTACGACGACCGGCTCCGGGAGGTCCTCGACACTCCGCTCGACGACTGGGACCCGAAGCTCCGCGGCCAGGCCGAGGCCGAGCCGGATCGCCTGCGGCTCACGACGGGGGAGAAGCTCCCCGGGGTCCTCCTCGGCGAGGGGATGCTCCGCCGCTGGCCCCACTTGAGGGTCGGCGGCGAGGTGACCCTCTGGACCGGGGAGATCCGGGAGCTGGACCCGAAGGAGCCTGACCGGGAGCGCTTCACGCCGCGCAGCTGGCGGTTCCTGGTGACGGGGGTCTTTCGGACGGGGTTCCACGAGGTGGACCTGCGGCTGCTCCTCGCCGACCTCCCGGTCGTCCGAGCCTTCGTGAGCGGCGCCAAGGTGGCGGACGGCTTCGCGGTACGGACCGTCTCCCCCGACGAGGCGCCCGCCGTGCGCGAGGCGGCCAAGGTCGCGCTCAAGCCCATCGAGGAGAAGATCCAGGGAAGCGAGGGCCGGGAGGGCGCCCCGCCGATGGACCTCGGCCGGTCGCAGCGTCCCGTCCTGGTCAAGACGACGGAGGAGCGGCGCGCAAACCTCCTCCAGGCGGTGAACCTCCAGAAGCAAGTCCTCCTGGTCGTCCTCTTCATCGGCGTGCTCGTCGCCGGCCTCGGGATCCTGGTCACACTCCGGATCCTCGTGGCCGAGAAGACCCGCGACATCGGGGTCCTCGCGGCGATGGGGTGTCCTCCAAGCGGGCTCCTCGCCGTCTTCGTATGCACCGGGGCCCTCGTCGGCTTCCTCGGCTCGGTCCTGGGCGTCGCCGGGGGGCTCCTCGTCGTCGGGAACGCCGACGCCATCGTGGACGGGCTCGCCGCCCTCGGCTGGGACGAGTTCCGCGTCTACCTCCAGGAGGTCCAGCACCTCTCGAAGGTCCCGGTCCGGAACGACCCGGGGGCGATCGTCCGGATCGTCCTCGCGACGGTCTTCTCGGCCATCGTCTTCAGCCTCGAGCCGGCCTGGCGCGCGGCCCGGCTCCGGCCCGTGGACGCGATCCGCCGAGATTGATCTTCCGGGGTTGCGCCCGGCTCCCCTTCCCTTACATTACCGTCGCGCTGGCGCCCCCCACCGAGGACGTGGCGCGACGGGAGGACCGATGCCCCCCAAGGCCTCCAAGATCTGGATGAACGGGAAGCTCGTGGACTTCGCAGACGCGAAGGTCCACGTCCTCTCCCACGTCCTCCACTACGGCTCGGCCGTGTTCGAGGGGATACGGGTCTACGCCGTCTCCGGCAAGCCCCAGGTCTTCCGGCTCCGCGACCACATCCGGCGTCTCGTCGAGTCGGCCCGGATTTACCGGATGGAGATCCCGTGGTCACGGGAGGACCTGGAGAAGGCCTCCGTCGAGACCGTGCGCGCCAACGGCTTCAAGGCCTGCTACATCCGGCCGCTCGTCTACCGCGGCTTCGGCGAGGTGGGGGTGAACCCGCTCAAGAGCCCGGTCGAGTGCGCCATCGCCGTCTGGGAGTGGGGCGCCTACCTCGGCGCCGAGGCGCTCGAGAAGGGCGTGGACGTCCAGGTGTCGTCGTGGACCCGGATCGCCGCCAACACGCTCCCCGCCTTCTCGAAGTGCGCGGCGAACTACATGAACGCGCAGCTCATCAAGATGGAGGCGATCGGGAACGGCTTCGTCGAGGGGATCGCGCTCGACACGGAGGGCTACGTCTCCGAGGGCTCGGGCGAGAACGTCTTCCTCGTCCGCGACGGGGTCCTCTACACGCCGCCGATCTCGTCCTCGATCCTGGTGGGGGTCACGCGGGCGACCGTGATGACGCTCGCCGCCGAGGCCGGCGTTCCGGTCCGCGAGGAGAGGATCCCGCGCGAGATGCTCTACGTCTGCGACGAGATGTTCCTCACCGGCACGGCGACCGAGGTGACCCCCGTGCGCAGCGTGGACCGGCTCGCCGTCGGGCCCGGGAAGCCCGGCCCCGTCACGCGCGAGATCCAGCGCCGGTTCCTCGGGACCGTCACGGGCGAGGTCCCCGACAAGCACGGGTGGCTCACGCCGGTCGGGTAGCCCGCGCTCCTACCCCCGGATAGACTCGCCGTCCGTGCCCGCGATCCGGATCAAGAACGGACCCGACAAGGGGAAGGTCTTCGAGGTCGGGGACGAGCCGCTCACGATCGGGCGCGACCCGACCGAAGGGATCCCGATCCTCGACCAGGGCGCCTCCCGCTCCCACGCCGAGATCTTCCGCGTCGGCGAGATGTGCTTCATCCGGGACCTCGGGAGCAAGAACGGCACGTTCGTGAACGACGAGAAGATCTCCGAGGAGCTGCTCCAGGTCGGGGACAAGATCCGGGTCGGGAACACCCTCTTCGTCTTCGAAGAGGCGGGAGTGGCGGGAGAGGAGCCGGCGCCGCGCCGGATCGAGTTCGACCCCGAGCCCCCGGTCGGGGCGACGATCGAGATAGACCTCCGGAAGGGCGAGCGTCGTGCCTCGAGCATCGAGGGGGTGACCGACACGCGGAGCCTCCGCGTGCTCTACGACCTGGCGCGGCTGCTCACGTCCGAGACGCGCGAGGAAGACGTGCTCCGCAAGGTCCTCGAAATGGCCGTGGAGGCCGTCGGCGCCGACGCGGGCTACGTCTTCGTCGTCGGCGAGGGCGGGAAGCTTGTCCCGTCGGCCACGGTCGAGAAGAACCGCGAGGAGGGGCGGAAGATCTCGCGCTCGATCATCCGGCGGGTGCTCCGGTCCCAGAAGCCGGTCCTCACGACCGACGCCTCGTCCGACGCCCAGTGGAAGGAACGGCAGAGCGTCATCCTCAAGAAGATCCAGTCGGTGATCTGCGTGCCGCTGGTCTCCTTCGAGAAGGTGGGCGGTGTCCTCTACCTCCACGGCTCGCGGATGGGGCAGATCTTCGCGGACGAGGACTTCGACCTGGTGACGGCGATGGGCATCCAGGCCGGGGTCGCGATCGCGACCCTCAAGGCCGCCGAGCGCGAGAGGCGGGTGGTGCTCTCCGCCGTGCGGACCCTGGTCGCGATCGGGGAGCTGCGTGACCCGAAGACCCGCGGCCACTCCGAGCGCGTCTGCACGTACGCCGCCGCCATCGCGAACCAGCTGGCGCTGGGACCGCGCGAGTCCCAGACGGTCCAGCTCGCGGCGCTGCTCCACGACGTGGGGAAGGTGGTGAAGGGCGAGAGGACCGCCGTCCGCATGGCGGGGGAGCCCGACGCCTTCGTCGAGGAGCACGTCCGGAACGGGGAGATGATCCTCCGGCACATGGAAGGCATGGAGGACGTGATCCCCGGGATCACGTACCACCACGCCCGCTGCGACGGATCGGGACACCCGCCCGGCGTCCGCGGACCCGACATCCCGCAGATCGGGAAGATCGTCGGGCTCGCCAACGATTTCGACAACCTCTGCACGGTGGGCGACGAGGCCGGGAAACCCTACTCCGTGAAGGAAGC
>JAKEIC010000156.1 GCA_022614695.1 Planctomycetales bacterium
CGCGCCGGCGCGAGGGTGCTGGTCGTGGACATGGGCGTGCGCGAGCCGCCGATTCCGTGCGCGGGCATCCTCTCGCGGCGCATCGGCCCCGGGACGCGGAACATCTCCCGGGAGCCGGCCATGTCGCGCGGCGAGGCCGTCCTGGCTCTCGAGGCCGGGATCGGGATCGCCCGGGACCTCGCCCGAGAGTGGACGACCCTCGTCGGTCTCGGGGACATGGGGATCGCGAACACGACCGCGTCGAGCGCGCTCGCGGCGGCCTGGACCGGGGCGCCCGTGGAGGCCGTGACCGGGCGAGGAACCGGGCTCGGGGACGAGGCATGGCGGCGCAAGGTCGAGGTCGTCGGGCAGGCGCTCGGGCGGCGCCCCCGGGACGGGGTCGAGCCCCTCGAGACGCTCGCCGACCTCGGCGGGTTCGAGATCGCCGGACTCGCGGGCGTGGTTCTCGGGGCCGCGGCGCGGCGGGTCCCCGTCGTCCTCGACGGATTCATCACGGGCGTCGCCGCCCTCGCGGCGGTCCGCCTCCGGCCCGCGGTCGCCGGCTCCCTGATCGCCTCCCACGAGTCGGTCGAGCCCGGCCACCGCGCGGTCCTCGGGGCCCTCGGGCTCCGCCCGCTCCTCGACCTGGACCTGCGCCTCGGCGAGGGGACCGGCGCCGCGCTCGCGATGGGCCTCGCCGACTCCGCGCTCGCGATCCTCCGCGAGATGGCGACCTTCGAGTCGGCCGGCGTGTCGGATTCGGGACGTTAGGGCCCGTTACGAAATGACTTCGACTTCGTCGCGCGGGCGACGGGGGCGCGCCCGCTTCGTTACGCCTCCGTCGGCGTACTTCTCCGTCAGTACGCCTCGTCGTCGCGCCTCGCGCTCGCACCCCCGGCGCGCCGCGCGACTCGCGACCTTCTTTCGTGACGGGCCCTCAGATCCCCGCGATCCCGTAGGCGATCGCGGAGGCGAGGGCGGCCCCGAGGAGCGTCGCGCCGCGAGGGAGGCGTCCTCCGGACGAGACGGCGAGCGCGGCGGCGGCCGCGGCGCAGGCCTCCGGCGGGAGGGCCCCCCCTCGGGAGGGGAGCAACTCCAGCAGGAGGGCGGCTGCGGCGGCTGCGAGCGCGCGGGCGGCGGGCAGCGGCGCGGCGGCGGGGGCGAGCGCGAGGAGCGCGGCGAGGGGCGCCGGAATCGCGCGAAGGACCTCCCCCGCGCCGGCCGCGACGGCTGCCCCGCCCGCGAAGGAACCGAGCGCCAGCGCGGCGAGCGGGGGGACCGCGGGCTCGAGCGCGGCGAGCCTCGCGCTCGCCCGGCCGAGGGCGAAGAGGACGGCAGCGCCGGCGAGCCCGATCGCCTCGGCAGGGAGCCGCGGGTCGGGGCGCAGCGTCGCGACGACACCCGTGGCCACGAGGACGGCCAGCGCCGCCCCGGCGAGAGGACCCGCTCGAGGCGCCGCTCCCGGCTCGCGCGGGGTCTCCCTCGGGAGCGCGAGGGCGAGCCAGAGCAGCACGAGGAAGAGCACGGGCCAGACCGCGAGGCGGAGCATCCAGGTGGGGGAAAGCCCCCCCCCCGACGCCTCGCCCGCCACGGTCCCGGCGAGCCAGAGCGCGCCGCCAAACGTCCCGCCGGCGACGGCCACGGCCCCGGCCGGCCCGCGCAGGCGCTCCGACCCGAAGAGGTCCTGGCTCCTCCCGGTCACGATCGCCGCCCCGGCCGGGTCCCCGAGATCGAGCTGCCACGGCGCGAGCGCGGCGACCGCGGCGGCGGCGCGGCGTCCGAGCCCCCGGGCGACCCAGCCCGTCGCCGCCGCGAGGGCCTCCGCCGCCCCCGCCGAGCGCGCGCACTCGGCGAGCGCGAAGCCGGCGACGAGGGTCGTGAACGCCGGGAAGAGGAGCCCGCCCCGGGCGCCGGCGACCGGATCCGCGCCCGCCGCGAGGGCGAGCAGGGCGGCGAGCGCCGTCGCCCCGAGCCAGGCGACCGGCGCGCGGGCCGGACGGATCGCCGAGAAGACGGCGGCGGCCGCGAGCGCGGCGAGGGCGAGGGCGCCCGCGATCACGGGAGGACGACCTCGGCACCCAGCACTGATCCGCCCACCGAGTCAGAGACGAGCACGGCCTTCCGCGAGGGATCCCACGCGACGCCCCCGGGCTTGAGGCGCCCGGACCCACCCAGGGCCTCCGGAGCCACGCGCCCGAGGGTCCTTAGCTCGGAGTCGAGGACCCAGACTCCCTCCGGGTCCGCCGCGAGGACCCGGCTCCCGGCCGCGGCGACCCGGAGGGGCCGACCGAACCCGCTCGCCGAACGTCCCCGGAGCGGCCGCGGCGGGAGGATCTCCCGGTCTGCCGGCTCCCCGAACGCGACGCGCACGTCGGCGGCGAGCAGCCCGAATGCGCGGACGGATCCCGCGAGCGCGTCCGCCACGACGACGAGGCCGCGCATCGGAGGCTGCTCCTCGCCCTCCGGCGGCGGCGGGGAGGCCAGGAAGGCCACGTCCTCCGGCCGCCGGATCCTCGGCGGCAGGATGTTCCCGTCCCACAGGAACGCCCGCGGAGTCCCGTCCAGGCGGATCGCCTTCACCCTCCGGTTCCGCGAGTCGGCCACGAGGACGAGGGGCTCGTCCGTCTCGGGGTCCCGGGGCCCTACGGCGAGCCCGGAGGGCCCCAGGAACTCGTCGTCCTCGATCCCGAGGCGCCCGATCGCCGCGGGATCGCGGCCGTCCGGCCCGAGAGCCACCAGACGCCCGTTCCCGCGGTCCGCGACCAGGAGCTTCCCGGACGGGAGAGAGATCACGGCGGCCGGATCGTTCCACTCGCCGAGGGCGGTCCCGGCCCGGCCCGGTTGCCCCGCGAGGCTTCCCGAAGGCCAGAGGAGCCTCAGGCGATGCCGGCCGGACTCCCCGACGATCACCTGACCGTCGCGTCCGAGCGCGATCCCGCCGGGCCGTCGCAGCGGCTTCCCGTCCGGGAGCCTCCGCGGCGCGAATGCCCGCGCCTCGATCGCGGCCGCCTCGCGCGGCGTGCCGCGGCCACGGCACCCGGCGAGCCCCGCGACCGCCGCCGCCGCCCCGGCCTTGAGCACATCGCGGCGCGTGGCCTGGCGCATGCGGCGCGGATTCTAAGAGAACTCCAACCGCGCCGCGCCGGGGACGGGGGCTAGTGCCGGAGGAATGCCTCGGGGTGGGACCACTGGCCCCGATCGAGGGCGAAGTACCGGGCCCGATCGACGAGGATCTGCCCGTCCTCGTCAAGGACGATCCTGAAGCGCCAAAGCGCCTGAGTCGCGGGGCCCGGGCCGGGGGCGACCACACCGGTCGCCCGGAACCGCGAAGGGCATCACGAGCAAACGAACAGCCCCCGGCTCTCGTCCCAGTTCAGGGAGCCGCCGCACCACGTGCACGAATCACAGAGCGCGTAGCTGCCCTCCTCGATCCGCACGAGGTACGCCCCGAACCTGCGCTTGAAGCGCGCGTCCAGCTTCCCGACCTCGAAGTCCGACGGGAACCCCGCCTTGAAGGCCGCCGGCGGATCCGTCGAGACGTTTGGGTAGAAGTACCTCCCCGTCGCCGCCGCGCCGAGGGCGCTCGCGGCCCCGAAGAGGAGCCACCCGGCGACCAGAGCGGGCTGGAACCCTCGCCGGATCATTGAGCCTGATTGTAGCTCTTCAATGCCCCCGCGCGCCTCTCACGGTCTCCGGCGCCGCGTGAAGCCCAGAAGGGCTGCGAGCGCCAGCAGAACCACGAGGGGGATCGCGGGGGCCGTCGCCAGTCCCGCCCATGGAGCCAGGCTGCCGCGGACCGCGCCGGAGGCCGCGGCCGAGCCCCGCACCGCCTCCGCCACCGGCGGGCTCGCGGCGTAGTAGGCGCTCACGAGGGTCGCCGGGAGGTAGGCGTCGCGGGCCGCCGTCAGGCACGC
>JAKEIC010000157.1 GCA_022614695.1 Planctomycetales bacterium
GCGCTCCTGGCGATGCGAGGCGATTGGGCCCGGGCGCGAGAGGCCCTGCGGGACGGGGAGGGATGGGAGGCGGCGCTCCTGCGCGCCCACGTGGAGATCCTGGATCCAGCCGGGGACCCGGGGCGGGCCGTGCGTTTCTACACGGGGGCGATCGAGAGAGGGATTCCGTTCGCGTGGGCCTACAACAACCGCGCCAACGCGAAGCGCGCCGCCGGAGACTTCGCCGGCGCGATCGCGGACTGCGACCTCGCGCTGTCCCTCGACCCGAGGCTCGACCTGGCGCTTCACAGCCGCGGCAACACGAGATTGGTTGCCGGGGACCTCGCCGGGGCGATCTCGGACTACGACGCCGCCCTCGCCCTGGACGCCCGGAACAAGGAGGGGTTCTACAACCGCGGCAACGCGAAGCGCGCCCTCGGGGACCTCCCCGGGGCGATCGAGGATTTCGCCGCCGCACTCGCGCTGGATCCTCGATACACGGAGGCGCTCGTCAACCGCGGGCTCGCGAGGCAGGCCTCGCGAGACCTGGCGGGCGCGATCGCGGATTACGACGCCGCTCTCGCCATCACTCCCCGGGACAAGGTGGCGCTCAACAACCGCGGCGAGGCCCGCCGGGCGCACGGTGACATCGCGGGGGCCATCGCGGATTTCGACGCGGTGGTCGCCCTGGATCCGAGGTACGGGTCGGCGATCGTCAACCGCGGAGCCGCGCGACGGGACTCGGGAGACCTCGCGGGCGCGATCGCCGACTTCGGCGCCGCCATCTCCATGGGCGCCCGTCTCCCCGAGGCGTACGCCAATCGGGCGGTCACCCGCCTGCGCCTCGGCGACTCCGCGGCGGCGGTGACCGATCTTGAGAAGGCCCTCGCCGTCGCGCCGCCCGGCTGGCCAGGGCGCGGAGAGGCGGAGCGGGCCCTCGCCCACGCAAGGGCCAGACTCCGGGTGGCACCTGGAGGAGAGGGCGGTCGGTGATCTCCCCGCGCGGGCGACGCACGTGTTGATCGCGACCGGAGGCCCCGCTTAGAGTCGGGAGCCCGTGGAGGGGCAGCGCGACGGGCCGGGAGCGGGCGCGGGGCAAGCCATCCTCGCCGACTTCGGGCTGGCGAAGTCCGTCGCGACGGGCTCGAAGCTCACGAAGACCGGCGAGGCGCTGGGGACGCCCGCCTACATGTCTCCCGAGCAGGCGCGGGGGGAAACCTCATCGCTCACGCCCGCCACCGACGTCTGGTCCCTCGGCTGCGTCCTCTACGCGATGCTCGCCGGGAGGCCGCCGTTCGAGGGGGAGACGGACGCGGCCGTGGTGGGGCAGGTGCTGCTCCGGGATCCGCCGCGACTCCGGGCGGTTCGGGGCGACGTGCCGGGAGGGGTCGATCGGGTCGTGCGTTCGGCGATGGCCAAGCGGGCCCGGGAGAGGTACCCGGACGCTGGGACGATGCGCGAGGACCTGGACCGGGTGCTCCGGGGGGAGAGGCCGCGGGCGAGGCTCCCCGGCGCCTGGCGCTGGAAGGCGTGGGCCGCGGGGGTCGCCCTGGCCGCGGCTGCGACGATCGCCGCGGTGGCGCGGCCGAAGGCCGAGGGGATCCCCGCCCCGCCCCCCGCCCCCGCCGCGCCCTCGGAGGCCGAGGCCTTGGCGGCGCAGGCGCGAGCGCTGCGGGGCGTGGACCCGAGGCGGGCGGAGGCGCTCCTGCGGCGCGCCCTCGACCTGGGCCCCTTCCGGGACGACTGGCGGCTGGAGCACGGGCTCTTGCTCTGGGCGCTCGGCAAGGGTGCCGAGGCGAGACAGCTGTGGGGGGAGATCCGCCCCGGCAGTCCCGAGGCGGCGGCGGGAAGGCTCTATCGGGGGCTGGAGGCATTTTTCCGACTCGAGGAGGGGCGGCTGCGCGCAGACGAGGCCGAGCCCGACCTCCGGATTCTCGCGGCGGTCCCCGGGAGAGAGGGCAGGATCTCGGGCGCCGTCCTCGCAGTGATCGAGAATCTATGGGCGCAGGCGCGCGAGGCACTCCGCGCAGAGCCCGGGTGGGAGGCGGCGCTCCTTCGAGGATATGTGGAGGACTCGGACCCCAAGGGTGACGGCGGTGATGCCGTCCGCGAGTACTCTCGAGCGCTCGACGAGGGCATCCGGTTCGCGTGGGCTCTCAACAACCGCGGAATCGCGCGGCAGGCCCAGGGCGACCTCCCCGGCGCGATCAGAGACTACGGAGAGGCCCTCGAGATCAACCCGAGGCTCGCGGAGGCCTGGAACAACCTCGGCCTCGCGCGGCAGGGCCAGGGGGACCTCCCCGGCGCGATCGGGGACTACCGGAGGGCTCTAGTCATCGCCCCGAGGTACGCGAAGGCTTGGTGCAACCGCGGCAACGCGCGCCAGGCGCAGGGGGACCTCCCCGGGGCGATCGAGGACTACGGGAAGGCCCTGGAGGTCAACCCGAGGTACGCGAAGGCCTGGAACAACCGCGGAAACGTGCGGCAGGCTCAGGGCGACGTCCCCGGCGCGATCGAGGACTACCGGAGTGCCTTGGAGGTCGATCCGACGTTCGTGGAGGCGTGGAACAACCGCGGAATCGCGCGGCAGGCCCAGGGCGACCTAGCCGGCGCGATCGAGGACTTCGGGAAGGCCCTGGAGATCAACCCGAGGTACGCGGAGGCGTGGAACAACCGCGGAGTCGCGCGGAAGGCCCAGGGCGACCTCCCCGGCGCGACGGAGGACTACGGGAAGGCCCTGGAGATCAACCCGAGGTACTCGGAGGCCTGGAATAACTGCGGCGCCTCGCGGCAGGCCCAGGGCGACCTCCCCGGGGCCATCGAGGACTACGCGCGGGCGCTCGAGGTCGCCCCGCCCGGGTGGCCACACCGGAAGGTCACCGAGGACCGCTTGGCCCGCGCCCGCGCGGTACTCGCGGCCCGGGAGGGCGGGCGGTGAGCGCCTTCCTCGCCGACTTCGGCCTCGCGAAGTCCGTCGCGACGGGCTCGAAGCTCACGAAGACCGGCGAGGCCCTCGGCACCCCGGCCTACATGTCCCCCGAGCAGGCCCGCGGCGAAGTGTCCTCGCTCGCGCCGGCGACCGACGTCTGGAGCCTCGGGTGCGTCCTCTACGAAACGCTCGCCGGGCGGCGGGCGTTCGTGGGGGTGACCGACGCGGCCCTGATCGCGGCGATCCTGACGCGGGAGCCGACGCGACTGCGCGCCGTCCGGGACGACATCCCCGTGCCCCTCGAGGCCGTCGTCCGGGTGTGCCTATCGCGTCGGGTCCGCCACCGATACCGGGACGCCGCGGCGCTGGAAGAGGACCTCGACCTCCTCCTGCGAGGGGCGCGCCCGCGGGCGACACCTCCCGACTCCCGACGGCGCGCATTCGTGGCGTGGGCCGCGGCCATGGGCGTTACGCTCTCGGCCGCCGTGTGGGCGGCCCTCTCGCACCGCCCGGCCGCCGAGCCGGCCCCGC
>JAKEIC010000158.1 GCA_022614695.1 Planctomycetales bacterium
CTCCTCTGGGCGACCGAGGGCGGGGAGGAGGCCCGCGAGGCGTGGAGCCGCATCCCTGAGGACGCTCCCGAGTCCTCGCGCGCGAGGCTCTACGAGGGGCTGGAGGCGCTCTTTCGTATCGCTCCCGTCGAGGAAGTCGCACCGGCGCTCCGTCGGGCGGCTGCGGATCCGGGGACCCCGGGCACCCTGGCGCGCGGGGCGCTGAAGGAGCTGGGGCAGGACTGGGCGGGCGCCCGCCAGGACCTCCATGGGATCTCCGGATGGGAGGGGGCTCTCCTGCGCGCCTACGTCGAAGGATCGGATCCCGCCGGAGACAGGGACGCGGCCGTGCGGGAGTACGGGAGGGCGCTCGAGGACGGGATTCCCTTCTCGTGGGCTTGGAACAACCGCGGCGCCGCGCGGCAGGACCAGGGCGACATCGCCGGGGCGGTCAAGGACTACGCGAAGGCCCTGGAGATCAACCCGACGCGCGCCGCTTACTGGTACAACCGGGGCTTCGCGCGTGCGGCCCAGGGCGACATGGCCGGGGCGATCGAGGACCTTGGGCACGCCCTAGAGATCAACCCGGCGGACGCCGAGGCCTGGAACAACCGCGGCAATGCTCGGCGTGCCCATGGCGACCTCGCCGGAGCGATCGAGGATTACGGGAGGGCCGTAGGGATCAACCCGGGGCACGCTGGGGCCTGGTACAACCGGAGCCTCGCGCGGGAGGCGCAGGGCGACATCGCCGGCGCGATCGAGGACGATGCGAAGGCCCTGGAGGTCGCCCCCCCGGGCTGGCCACATCGCCCCACGGTCGAGGAGCACCTCGCCCGCGCCCGCGCGGAGCTCGGGGCCGGCCGGAAGTAGCGCCGGCGGGACGGCGGAGCCAAGGTGAGGGAGCGGGCCGCGATGCCTATCCTCGCCCGACCGACACCCTTGCCGTGAACAACAGCTCCCGGTCCCTCGACTCGCCCGCGCTCGAGAGGATCGCGCCGAGGGTCTCGGGCACGGGACCCGAGTGGACCTCCTGGCCGTCGGCGAGGACCGTCACGGGCTTCCGGAGGTCCACGAGCCCCTGCCGGAGGAGGACGGAGAGCCCGGGCGCGGCGCCCTTCACCTCGATCCGGTTCGGCGCCGTCACCTCCGCCTCGACGTGGGCGCCCTTCCTCGGCTCCGCCCAGTAGAGCCAGAAGAGCTGGCGCTTGTACGGCCGCGTCGGCTCCCAGATCACCTTCTTCGGCGCGGGGTCGCGCGTCTTCCCCTCCATCCACTTCCAGATCGGGGTCCAGCCGTCCTTCGGCATCCCGTGGCCGATGTTCGTGTACTCCTTCCAGACGTGCTCGTAGCCGCCGGTCTTCGTGCGGAGGTCGGCGAGGATCCGCGCAGCCTCCTGGTCGGGCCCGGGACCCACTTGCGGGTCGTCGGTCGAGTGGAAGAACCAGATGGGCGTCCGGAAGAGGTTTGGCAGGAGGTGCTCCTCCACCTCGACCGTCCCGTCCGCGCGCTTCCCCCGGCCGAACAGCCCCCCCGCCCCCTCGGCGAGCGCGGCGAACCGGTCGGCGTGGCGGCAGCCGATGGACCAGGTGCCGTAGCCGCCCATCGAGTGGCCGGCGAGGTAGACGCGGTTCGTGTCCACGTCGAAGCTCCGCTTCGCCTCCTCGAGGAGCGCGAGCACGTAGCGCTCCTCGCGCTCTTTGTTCCAGGCCGAGTCGTCCTTCTGCATCACCGTCGGGTAGATCGAGAGCATCCCCGAGCCCCCGAAGAACGCAGCGATCTGCGCGCCGTCCCCCACGCCCTCGCCCCCGCCGTGGAGCCCGATCAGGAGCGGCTGCCGCGCCTTCCCCTTCGTCCCGATGACCGTGTACTTCCCCTCGAGCCCGGGGAAGTCCGGGAGACGGATCGAGCCGGTCCCCTTGCCCGGGTAGCGGGTCCCGGTCGCGAGGCCCGCGAGGACGAGGCGCATCGCCCAGGCGACGTCCGCGCGAGAGAGGGGCGGCAGGGCCTCCGCCCGCGCGAGGGCGGCCGCGCGCCCCGCGTCGTCGCCCGCCGAGAACCAGGCCCGGACGGCGGCCTCGCCCTCCTTCTTCTGGGCGGCCGCCCACGGGACAGCCGGCGCGGGCTCCTGCGCCCGCGCCGGGGCGCCGAGGGCCGCGAGCAGGAGGAGCGCCGGCGTCCGGACGCTCACGGGCTCGGTCCTAGGACCCGCCGCCTCCGCCCCCGCCACCCTCCCCCCCGTCCGGGGGCGGGACGTCCTGCTTCTCCTCGCCCGGCGGCTGCCCTTCCTCCTTCGGCGGAAGCGGCGCCTGTACGGCCGCGACGGCGGCCTGGAAGCGCGGGTTCGCCCGGACTCTCTTGAAGGCCTCGGTGTCGCCGAGAGTCCCGGCCTTGTCGCGCCAGCCCGCCTCGACCGCCTTCTCGAGGGCCTCGATGGCGCCGTCCTGGTTCCCCTCGAAGGCCTTGGCCTGCGCGAGGTAGATCCAGGCCTCGCCGAGCGAGGGATCCTGGGCCACCACCTTCTCGAGGAGCTTCCGGCAGGGCTCCGGGTGCGTCCGGTCGAAGACGTTCTTCGCGCGGGCGAGGAGCTGCCGAGGCGTCGCCTTCTCGGCGAGCATGTCCTGGAAGCGCTGGTCGCTCCGGAGCGACGCGAGGTCCCCGTCCATCGCCATCCACTCGAGCCCGGTGTAGCCGAGCTCCATGCACTTCTGGAGGGCGGCGATCGCCAGGTCCTTGTCCCCGAGCTTCGCGTGCTGGCAGGCCAGGTTGTAGTAGACGATGCTGCTCGGACGGGGCGGGAGCTTCGCCTCCGCGAGCACCTGGATGTGCTTCAGGTAGCAGTCGCGGGACTCGCGGAAGTTGTTCATCCGGGCGTACGCGTTCCCGAGCTGTGTCCACGCGTTGGCCTTCTGCTGGGGCGTCCCGTCGAGGCCCTTGCGGTAATCCGCGAGGATCTTGTCGGCCTCCTCGGAATCCCCGAGCCTCGACATGATGAACGCGACCTCGTTCCGGAAGTCCGGCGGGAGCTGGTAGGTGGTGAGGATCTCGCGCAGGAGCGCGGCCCCCTCCGTCATGTTCAGGTCGCCGAGCATCTGGACCGCGTGCGTCTGGAGCGGGGCGAGCGACCGGTCGTTGCCCGTGAGGACCTTCCGGACCACCTCGAGGATGATCGGCCGGATCGCCGGGCCGTAGTCCAGGAGGTGCCGGTACTGGCCCTCGTACCAGCCGCCCCCGTCGCCCACGATCTGCCGGCGGAGCGTCTCGATGACGATCTCCTCCGAGGGCGGGTCGGGGAGGCGGTAGAGGACCTTCGCGGCGGCCGAGCCCTCGTTGCCCGCCGCGTCGCGCGCGACGATCGCGATCGCGTTCTCGCCCTCGTCGAGCGGGACCGTGACCTCGAACGAGACGCCGTCCACGCGCGCGCCGATGCCGTTCGCGAAGACCCGGCACCCCGCCTCCGAGAGCGTGCCCTGCACCGGGACCTCCGGCCGCCGGACCTCGGCGGGGACCTCGCCGAGCGCCACGGAGGGAGGCGTCGTGTCGCGGCTGATCTTCACGGCGACCGCGCTCTCGTGCCCGGCCGCGTCGCGCGCGACGAGCCGGACCGTCCTCTCCCCCTCGCCGAGCATCACCGGGAGGAGGAACCGCGTCCCGTCGAGCGCCACGGGCCGGCCGTCGGCCGCGAGCGAGACGGGGCTCCCGTCCTCGACGCGGCCGCGGATCTCGACGGCCGCCGCCTCCCGCGTGAAGACCTCGTCCGGGGCCGGGGACTCGATGGTCACGAGGGGCGGCGTGTTGTCCGCCACCCACGCGGCCTCGGACCGGACCTCGCCGGCGGGACCCTTGGCCACGACCGGGAGCCGGCGGGGGCCGTCCTCGCCGACAGGCACCGACGCCTCGAAGTGGCCTCCCGGGTCCACCGTGGCCGGGAGGTCCCCCACGCGAACTTCGGACGCCTGCCCGCCCACGACGTAGCCGTGGACGCGGACCGTCTGGCCGACGATCCTCTCGCCGCGCGGCTCGGCGACGGCGACTCCGAAGCGCTGGGGCGCGGCGACCGGCGGCTCGGTCTCGCAGCCGGCGGCCGCCGTCGCGACTCCGATCGCGGCGGCGAGGACGGACGCTCTCTCCATGGGATCTCCTCCCTCCGCGATGGGCGCGAAGGCACGGGATTCTACGCGCCGGGACGCCGCCCGCTCAAGGCGCGGGGGGAGGTCCGGAAACGCCGCGGGCCGGCGATGCCGCCGGCCCGCGTCCGGGGGCGATTCCCGGGACCGATTACCCCGTCGTCACGGCCGCGGCCTTGGCCTTCGCGACGGCCGCCTTCTTCAGGTCCTTCACGTACTTGTCGTGCGTCGCGAGGACCTGCTTCAAGACCGCCTCGAACGAGGACGACGACTTCACCTGGGGCTCGCCGGTCTTGGCGGAGATGTCGTGGAGCTTCTTCTTGCCGTCGAAAGTCACGAACACGAGCCGGGTCATCCGGTAGTCCCAGGCGGTCGCGATCGGCTTCTCGCCCGGGACGTTGCTCACCGGGACGCCCCGCCGGGTCACGAGCTCGTAGGTGATGTTCACCTTCTCGAGGAAGAAGTTCTCGCGGAGCAGCTTCGCCACCGAGTCGCGGGCGAAGCACTGCATCTCGAGCTTGCGCGAGAAGACCCAGTTCTGGTTCTCGGGGTCGGTGATCGGCGTGCAGATGTAGTAGCAGAGGACCGGCTTGCACTCCTCCTTCACCTGCTCGTCCGTCAACTTGTCAATCGTCGGAGCCTCGCGCTTCTTCGTCGTGGACTGGCTCCGCTCGGGAACCGTGAAGACCTCCTTGCAGCCGTTGCAGGAGGCCCGCGAGCCCACCTCGAGCTTCGTGACGTCGTTCTGCGCGCCGCATCCCGTGCACACGACGACGTGCTTCTGCGCGGCCGCCTCCGCCCCGCCCGTCACCTCGGTCCGGTAGGGGTGATGCTGCGGCGCGACCTCGGGGTTCCGCCAGGGGAGGTTCTGTGTAGCAACGCCGTTGCCACACGTGAACGGGGGCCCGCCTCACCCGGCCTGCGCCGGCCGGAGCAACGCGATCGCGATTCCGCCCAGGACTCCCGCCGCCGCCAGGGCCACCCCAATGCGCTTCATGGCACCCTCCTCCCCAACGCGCGCCGGGGAACATGCGCGCGAGTCCCGGAAGTCTAGCCCTCTCCCCGGCGCCGTGCAAGGGTTAACCGTCGGACTCGCCCCGGCCCCGTGCCCGGCACGGGTGCAAGGCACTCGTGCCAGACACCAGGTACACTCTGCCGCCCGCGACCGTGGACCCGGGACACAGGACCGTGGACTGCCTCCTGACCGACTTCGGCCTCGCCAAGACGACCCACACCGGCTCGAGGCTCACCCGCACGGGCCAGGCCCTCGGCACGCCCCAGTACATGTCCCCGGAGCAGGCGCGGGGAGAGATCGCCGAGCTGTCGCCCGCCACGGACGTCTGGAGCCTCGGGTGCGTCCTCTACGAGATGCTCGCGGGCCGGTCGCCCTTCGACGGGGAGTCCCCGCTCGCCGTGGTCACGAGCGTCCTGCGATCCGAGCCGCACCCGCTCCGCCGGATCCGACCCGACGCGCCGAGGGCCCTCGAGGCCGTGCTCGGGGCCGCGCTCGCGAAGGACCCCCGGGCCCGCTACCCGCAAGCCGCGGCGCTCCGCGAGGATCTGGAGCGCGCCCTGCGGGGCGAGGCGCCCCGGTCGGCAACGCGCCGGGCCGGGCCCCGCCTTGCGGCCCTCCTCACGATCGCCGCCGCAGCGGTCGCCGCCGCCGCCCTGCTCGCCGGGAGCCGCCGCGACGGGAGGAGCCCGGGCGCCGGAGCGGGGCCGCCGGGCCCGGGCGCCTCCGCCGGCGAGTCGGTCGAGACCCTCGCGGCGCGGGCCCGCGCGCGGCGCGTCGAAGACCCCACCGAGGCGGCGCGGCTGCTCGCCGACGCCCTCGCCGCCACCCCCGAACGGCGCGACCTCCGCGTGGAGCGGGGCCTCAC
>JAKEIC010000159.1 GCA_022614695.1 Planctomycetales bacterium
GGAGGAGCACCCGCACGCGATCCCCCGGCATCGCCCCGCGCGTCGCGTCCTCGGGCACGAAGAGGTCCGGGCCGCCGGCCGGCGGGTCGGGCCGCACGAACCCGTGCCCCCGCGAGGTGAGCGTGAACGTGCCGGTCGCCGAGCGCCCCTCCGCCGCCCGCACCCACCGGCCGGCTCCGGCGGCGACGAGGCGCCCCTCGGTGCAGAGGTCGAGGAGGGTCCGGCGGAGCGCCGGCAGGTCCTCCCACGCGATCCCGAGCGACCGCGCAATCTGGTCGAGGAGCACCGGCTGCCCCTTGCCGGCGCCGACGCGGTCGAGGATCGCTTCCCGGAGCCCGCGGTCGGATCCCACCCTCGCCCGCTAAGGGAGCCGGCGCGTCGCGGACGCCACCAGCTTCGGCAGCTCGCGGAGCACCTCGCGCCGCTCACGGGAGGGGAGGCTCCCGAGGATCTGCGCCGTCTCGCGGCGGAACCGGCCGAACGACGCCAGCGCCCGCGCGCGGTCCAGGATCCTCCCGAGGATCCCCGCGAGCCCCGCGGGGAGCTTCCGGCCGCGGGCAAGCCGGGGGGTGCCCGGGCGGACCCGGAACAGGCTCCAGATCGTGAACGGGAGGATCTCCTCGTCGTAGCCGCGCCACATCGCGCGCTGGCGGGAGAGGCGGGCGTTCAGGCGCGCCATCCGGTCGCGGAGGTCGGCGGGAGCCCGTGTCAGGTGTGCGAGCGAGAGCATCTCGACGCGCGAGGCCCCCACGGCATCGGCGAGCCGAGCCACCGCCTCGTCCGAGGGCGGCGGGCGGAGCCCCCGCTCCACCATCGAGAGATAGGCAGGTGTCACTCCCGCCCGCCGAGCGGACTCGGCCTGCGAGAGCCCCGCCGCGCGGCGCGCGGCCACCAGGGCCTCGGCGAACCCCGTCGCATCGGTCCCCATCGGGGACAATTCTACACGGCGTCGAAGGGTACGGCGAGCCTGTTAACTGAATTGTTCACGACCCCCTTGACGGGCGGGGGCCGGTCGGGTAACGTCCCTCCCCGGTTGCGCCCGGCGGGGGGCGCGGGTAGATTCCGCGGCCTTCGTCGCCGGACAACGCCAGGAGGTCCCATGAGCCGATTCCTCCGGGTCCTCGCCCCCGTCCTGCTCGCAGGCTCGTCTATCGCCGCCGCCCAGGACGAGTCCTTCGACGACAAGATCTTCCACCGGGGCCAGGAGACGAAGCCCACCGAGTGCAAGATCGTGGACATCACCTACAAGGAGATCCTCTACAACCTGCCCGGGGCCCCGCGCCAGAAGGTCGGGCGCGAGCGCATCCAGGGCTGGGAGTTTGGGGATCCGCCCCTGCGCTTCAAGGAGGCCGAGGACGCGCGGAAGGACCAGGACTTCGAGAAGGCCGCCGAACTCTACCTCTCCGCCTACGCCACCGACGACCCCAAGTGGGTGAAGCCCTTCTCGCTCTTCTACCGGGCCGAGTGCCTGCTCGCGCTGGGCAAGAGCGGCGACGCCGGGACGACGTACAACAAGCTCCTGAAGGAGTACCCCGAGAACGCCTTCGTGCCGAACGCCTGGATCGGGCTCGGCCGCTGCTACCTGCTCCAGGCCGCCCGGAAGCCCGACAAGAAGGACGAGTCGCTCGCGAGGGCCGAGGAGGCCTTCTCGAAGCTCGCGAACCCCGACTTCGGGGAGGCCTGGGCCATCGAAGGCCAGGTCTGGCGCGGTCGGGTCCTCGAGGCCAAGGGCGACGCGAAGGGCGCCCGCGACCTCTACAAGGACCTCGCGGCGGAGTCTCGCGGGAAGCCGGGGGGGCTCTCGGAGCTCGCCCAGTGCCGGGCCGCCCTCTGCTCGGTCGAGATCGCCATCAAGGAGCAGAGCGAGTCCCTGTTCGAGGACGCCCGCCGGGAGCTCCTCCAGGTCGTCGAGATGGTGAAGCGCCCGGACGTCCTCGCCGCCGCGTGGAACGGCCTCGCCCGGATCTACTTCCACCGCAAGCAGGCCGAGAAGAAGGAGGCGCTCCTCTGCGCCCTCCGCGTCATCACGATGTACGACTCCGAGCTGGACGAGCAGCCGATGGCGCACTGGTACGCGATCAAGGCCTACACCGAGCTCGCCGAGAAGGAGTCGTCGGAGGAGGAGAAGGCCGAGGCGAAGAAGCAGATCGGGATGCTGAAGGGCGAGCTGAAGAGGAACTTTCCCGACTCTCCCTGGGCGAAGAAGTAGGGGCCGGGACTCGTTGACAGGGGGCCGCGCCCCCCTTAGCGTGAGTTCCATGCGGACCCGCGGGGTTGCGGCTCTCGCGTCGGGGCTGGCGGTCGCCGCGTTCGCGGCGGCGGGCTGGATCGCGGCCCGGGCCCAGGAGCCGGGCGCCGGCGGCGGGCGGCCCGCGGCCTCCGGGACGGTCCGGGGGCGCGTCCAGGTCCCGGCGCCCACGAAGAAGAAGGCCCGCGTCTCGGTGCGCTACCCCGGCGAGCGCGGCGCCGCGCAGAAGACCGACCAGCCCACGCAGTTCGCCGCCGTGGTCTACATCCGGGAGAAGCTGCCGGCGCCCACTCCCGCCCCGGTCGGCCGGATGGAGAACAAGGGGCTCACGTTCGTCCCGGCCGTCCTCGCGATCCAGGTCGGGACCACGGTCGAGTTCCCCAACCGCGACGACGTCTACCACAACGTCCTCTCCTACTCGAGCACCAAGCGCTTCGACCTCGGGCGATACCCGACGGACGAGAAGCGGTCCGTCACGTTCGACAAGCCCGGGGTCGTGCGGCTGGCCTGCGAGATCCACGAGCACATGCGGGGCTACATCGTGGTGCTCGAGACTTCCCGCTTCGCCGTGACCCGCGAGGACGGGACCTTCGAGATCCCGGGCGTCCCCGCCGGCCGGCAGAGGGTCGCCGTCTGGCACGAGAAGCTCTCGGAGGAGCGCGTCGAGGAGCTGGAGGTCCCGGCGGGGGGCGAGGCGACCCTCTCGGTGAACCTGGCCGCGGAGGGCGGGTAGGGCTCCCGACCTCCGGCCGCACCCGCCGCGGATGGTCGCCCTCTCGTTTCGCTGGAAGATCCTGCTCGCGACGGCGGTGCCCGTCGTGGCCGTGGCGGGCGGGGTGCTCCTCGCGCTCCGTCGGACTTACGAGCCGGCGGTCGCTGCCGAGATCCAGAAGTCGCTCGCGGTGGCGGTCGAGCAGGCCGGGAGGCTTGTCGAGCGGCGGGTCCAGGAGCTCTCGGGGGAAGCCGAGGGCATCGCCCGCGACGTGCGGATCCGGGAGGCCCTGGCGGAGGGCAACGTGCGAGAGCTCGAGATCGCGGTGAGCGACCAGCACCGCATCCACCGGATCTCGGCCGACGCCCTCGCCTTCTTCGACGGCGAGGCCCGATTCCTCTTCCGTCTCCGGCTCGGCCGCGCCACGCAGGCCGATGGCTCGGAGGCGGAGGTCTTCCGGCGGGAGGAGACCGAGGGGGGCCCCGTCCCCGAGGAGGCCTACCTCCGCCTCTTCTCCGAGGGCGCGGGCCCCGACCGGACCCCGCTCCTGCTCCTGGGCGAGGCCGCCTACACCCCGGCGCACCTGCCGGTCGGGGAGGATGAGGGCTTCGTCCTCCTCGCCCGCCGCCTACGCGACTCGGACGCGGCGGACCTCGGCAGCCTCGTGGGCGAGCCCGTCCTCGTCCTCCTCGCGGGGCGCGCCATAGGCACCTCGCTTTCGCGCGATGAGACGACGGCTGTCGAGGCGACGCTCGGCACGCCCGGAGCCCCCGATCCCCTCGACGCCACGGTCGGCGGGACGCTGCGTCGCGTCCTCTCCGCCACTCTCCCGTCGGCGGGAGACGGGCGCGCCCTGGCCGCGGTCGTCGCGGCGGACCTCGGCCGTCGCCTCGGGCCTCTCCGCGAGGCCGAGCGCACGACGACCCTGGTGGCGGCGGCGGCCCTGCTGACGGCCGTCCTCCTCTCCCTGCGGGTCTCGGGGCTGCTCGCCCGCCCCGTCCGCCAGCTCGCCGACGCCACGGAGCGGGTCGCGCGCGGGGACTTCTCCGTGCGCGTGCCGGTCCGCTCCCGCGACGAGATCGGCACGCTCGCGAACCGCTTCAACCAGATGACCGAGGGGCTCGCCGAGAAGGAGCGCGTCCGGGGCCTCCTCGACAAGGTCGTCTCCACCGAGATCGCCGGGGAGCTGGTGCGGCTCGAGAAGGAGGGGCGCCTCGCTCTCGGGGGCGAGACGCGCGAGGTCTCGGTGCTTTTCTGCGACCTGCGCGGGTTCACGGCGACGACGGAGCACATGAAGCCCGAAGCCGTGATCGCGATGATGAACGAGTACTTCACGCGGATCACGGTCCCGATCGAGCGGGAGCGGGGGGTCATAGACAAGTTCGTCGGCGACCAGGTGATGGCGCTCTTCGGGGCGCCGCTCCCGGTCGCCGACCACGCGGCGCGGGCCGTCGCGGCCGCCCGCGGGATGCTCGAGGCGCTCGCGGGGCTGAACCGCGAGCGCGAGGCGCGGGGCGAGAAACCGCTCGCCTGCGGGATCGGCATCAACTCGGGCGAGGCGGTGGCCGGCCTCTCGGGATCGGGCGGGCGGTTCTCCTACACCGTCTTCGGCGCCACGGTGAACCTCGCCGCGCGCCTCTGCTCGGCCGCCCAGCGCTACCAGATCCTCGTGACGGCCGGCACCCGCGACCGGGCGGCGCTCCTGGACACGCGCGCCCTCGAGCCGATCAAGGCCAAGGGGTTCAGCGAGCCCGTGCCCATCTTCGAGGTGCCGGCCGTGGGGATCGTCCCCCTCGAGGCCGGCGCGGAGACGCGGTACCTGAGGAAGGAGGGCGTGTGACGGCTGGTCGCGCCTCTCGGATCGCGGCCCTCGCCCTCGTCCTCGCCGCCGGGGCCTCCCGCCCCGTCGGCGCCGAGGAGGGGGAGGCCGGCTCGGGCGGAGGCCTCCTCGACCTGGGGCTCCGCGGGCTCGACCTCCGGCTCGCCTCCCCGGACGAGTCCCTCGAGATCCAGTTCCACGGGATCCTGGACCTCGAGTGGTACGGGCTCGGTCACGAGCCTTCGGGGATGGTGACGAACGACCGCCCCTTCGCGAACTTCCGCGCGCAGCTCTTCGCCGACGTGTTCATCGGGGAGGCCCTGACGGGCCTCGTCGAGGTCCGAGCCGACCGGGGCCACGCCCCGGGGGACCACTCGGGGGACGTCCGCCTGAACCAGGCGTTCGCGCGACTCGCGCCGCCCGGGCTCCCGGAGGGGGCGTCGGCCGCCCTCCAGGCCGGGATGTTCGCGACGCCCTTCGGGAACTTCATCCCCCGCCACGACAGCACGCGGAACCCGCTCGTCCGGCGACCCCTCCCCTACGACCACCGGACGACGATCCGGTTCGACCGCGTGGCGGCGACCGCGCGGGCCTTCTCGACGTGGAAGCGCTTCCCCGAGGACGAGTGGGGCGGGGAGCGGCGCGGCGTCACGCGGGGCGAGCCGATCTTCTGGCAGGAGGTGTACGCCCTCGGTGCCATGGCCTTCGGAGGCGCCGGGCCGGTCGAGGGGCGGGTGGCCGCGATGAACAGCGCCCCCTCGGGCAGCGCCTATTCGTGGCCCGACTGGCCCGCCGAGGACCGCGCGTGGAGCCTCCACGGCCGCCTCGGGGCCCGGATCGAGTTCGGGACGAAGGTCGGCGCCTCCTACGCCTACGGCACCTGGCTCCCCGAGCGGTTCATGGGACGGAAGACGGAGCAGCTCCTCGGGGTGGGCGGCCGGAGCCACGCCGAGTTCCGCCAGCAGGCCTTCGGCCTCGACCTCGAGTTCGCCCGCGGGCACCTCGAGGTCTTCGGCGAGGCGATCTACACGTCCTGGGAGGAGCCGATCGGCACCCCCGGCGCGATCCATGCCGAGACCGTCGCGACACTTGCCGGCTACCTCGAGGCGAAGTACAAGCTCGTCTTCCTCGACCCGAGCCTCTTCGCCGCGGCGCGCTTCGGCCGGTCGTGGAACGACCGGATCCGGATCGAGACCGGGGCGCGGGTGAAGTGGGACCGGGACCAGACGAGGTTCGAGCTGGGGATCGGGTGGGCGCTCGGCCCCGAGACGACTCTCAAGGCGGAGTACGAATGGAACGTGACGCACGGCGGGCGGGACCCCAAGGACAACGCCTGGCTCGCGCAGCTCGCGGTGCGGTTCTAGCAGCGCTCGCGCTCGGCGCCGCCGCGGCGCCCGCGCGAGGGGAGGAGCCCGCCGCCGCCGAGGGGGGCGGGGCGATCCTGGACTTCGGGGTGCGGGGCAGGGACCTCGGGATCCGGCTCTTCGACGACGCCCTGGAGGCTCGCCTGCGGGCGACCCTGGACCTCGAGTGGTACCAGATCGAGACCGAGCCGACGGGGCTCCTCCTCGAGTCGCGCCCCTTCGGCAACTTCCGGTTCCTCGCCTCGGGAGAGGTCTTCGTCGGCAACTTCGCCACGGGCCTCGTCGAGCTCCGCGCCGACCGGGGGATCGAGCCGGCCGACCAGTCCGCCGAGGCCCGGCTGCAGCAGGGGTTCGCGAGGCTCTCGGTCCCGGGCCTCGGCGACTCCGCGACACTCTCGCTCCAGCTTGGGGTTTTCGCGACCCCGTTCGGGAACTTCGTCTCGCGCTCGGACAGCTGGTCGAACCCCCTGGTCCGGTGGCCTCTCCCCTACGACCACCGCACCACGCTCCTCCACGCGGAGAACCCGTTCCGGGTCGTGTTCGCCGCCAATCGGCACGACCTGATCTCGTGGCGATCCTGGCGGGAGTTCCCGGAGGACCTCTGGGGAGGCGACCCCATGATCTGGCAGGGGGTCTGGGGACTCGGGGCGATGCTGTTCGGCTCCTGGGGGCGCTTCACGGGCGCCCTCGCCCTCATGAACTCGGCCCTTTCGGGGACGCCCGACGGGTGGACCCGGATGCCCGAGATCCCGGACGATCTCAACATCCACGCGCGGATCGCGGCCCGTGTCGAGTTCGGGACCTGGGTGGGGCTCTCCACCTCCTACGGCCCCTGGCTCCCGGAGGACGCGCAGCCGTTCGCACCGACGCGGAAGATCAACACCTTCTACCAGAGGACCGTGGGGGCCGATCTCGAGTTCGCCCGCGGCCACATGCAGACGTTCGCGGAGGTGATCTACACGGTCTGGGAGGAGCCCGTCGGCACGCTTCCGACGGGCTGGCGGGGAGCCGAGGTCTCCTCGCTCGGGTCCTACCTCGAGAGCCGGGTGAAGCTCGTCTTCCTCGACCCCTCGCTCTTCGTGGCCGCGCGGATCGGGTACGTCGCGAACGGCAAGATCCGCGACGACACCACCGGCCGCCGACGCCGGTGGGACCGGGACCAGGCCCGCTTCGAGCTGGGACTGGGATACGCCCTCGGCCCCGAGACGCTGCTGAAGGTCGCCTTCGAGAGGAACGTCACGCAGGGGACGGGCGACATCCACGACGACACCGTGCTCGTGCAGCTCGCGCTCCGAACTTGACCGTCGGCGCGGGGGCGGATACCGTACGCCTCCCTTGAGGGTCCCATGAACGGACGCACGGCGAGACTGCTCCGCCGATACGCGACGAAGACCAAGAAGTCCAAGTCCCAGTACCGCGCGCTCAAGGACCGGTGGGACCGCCTGTCGGCCGAGGAGCGGCGGAAGGCGCGGGCCGAGATCCAGGACGCTCTCAAGGCCCCGGAGGGGCCGGCGCCGACGGCGTAGGCGCGGCCGGGGGGCGGACCGCCCGCTCCCGCCGCCGCGCGAGCGCGAGGCCGGCCGCCGCGAGGAGGGCCCCCGCCGCCGCGTGCGCCGCGGCGGCCGCGCCCCAGGGGACGTGGACCGGGCCGTACCCCGCGAGGTCGCTTGCGGCGTACAGGAACGGCCGGTGCCAGACGTCCCACCCGAGGACCGAGGAGGCCGTGACGAGGAGCGGGTTCGCCCCGGCGACGAGGGCCGTCGCCGTATCGCGGGCCGCCCCGTGCGGCGCGGCAGCGACGAGCGGCTCGGCGCAGAGCGGCGTCGTGAGGAGGGCGGCGGCGAGCGCGGTGGCGGAGAGCTGGGCGCCCGAGGGGCCCGCCCCCGCGCCGCGGAGCGCGGCCGTCGCGCCCGCGAGGAGGGCGAGGAAGCCCGAGAGGACGGCCAGGGACGGGAGGAGGATCGGGAGGGGCGGGCCCCCGACCGGGAGGAGCGCCGCGGTGACGCCGAGCCCCGCCGCGAGGACGAGGGCGCCGAGGCGCGAGACCGCCGAGGGGAGCACCTCCCGGGGCGATCCTCCCGGGACCCCCGCCGCGAGCCACGGGCCCAGGAGCCCCGCCGCGACCAGGGCCGCCCCGAGCAGCTTCGGGAGGGCCGCTGCCGCACGCTCCGCCGGGGGACCCGTCGCGGGGAGGACCGTCCAGCCGAGCGCGGCGAGCGCGAGCGCCGCCAGGCCCGCGCCGCCCAGCCCGGGGAGCCGCCCACGGTCCACGACGGGGCCGATCAGCCGCCGAGCCCGTACGCGAGCGCGAGCAACGCGTAGGACGTGGCGAGGACCGGGTTCCCCTCCATCCAGTGCTCGTCCTTCTCGTTCACCCAGGAGCCGTCGGGGCGCTGGCGGGCCAGGAGGGCCTCGGCGATCTCCGCGCGCCAGGCGTGCTTCACGCCCTTCGAGTCCACGAAGACGTCCTCGCCGATCGCCTGGTGCGCCTTCGCGTAGGTGTCGAAGTAGTAGAAGAGCCCGCGCGCGCCCTGGTCGAGGCTTCGGGTGATGTCGAAGCCGGGGTTGCGCTCCAGGGTGTAGTTCTTGCGGATCCAGTCCACGGCCGCCTTCACGCGCGGGTCGTCCCGGCCGACGCGCGCATGGATGAACGACTTGATGCCCGCATAGGTCATGCTGCCGTAGGGGAGGAGGAGCTTCCGGCCGTCGGGGAGAGGGACTTCACCGGCCTTGGAGTCCTTCGGGTGGTAGACGAACCCTCCCGCGTACTGCGGGTCGTCGCTCGCCCACGCCGAGGCGTTGCCGGACTCGGTCCGGTGCTGACAGCGCTCGAGGAAGACGCGGGCGGCCTCCAGGGCCTTCTCGTTGATCGGGATCCCCTCGGCGCGCGCCTTGTCGAGGGCCTCGAGCGTGTAGGAGGTGTTCGAGAGGTCCGCGTAGAGCTCCGTCTGGTCGGGCCGGCGCTTCTCGTAGCCCGAGCCGCCGTAGAAGACGTTGCCCTTCGGGCTCGCCCCCTCGCCCTCGTCGAGGATCGCCTCGCCCACGTAACGCGCGGCCTTCTCGGCGGCGGGGCGGTAGGCCGGGTCCTTCGAGGCAAGGAAGGCCATGACCGAGACGGACGTGACGTAGTTGGCGTTGCCCTGGGCGAAGATGGCACCGTCGGGCTTCTGGAACGCCGTGAGGTTGTCGAGGGCCTTCCAGATCTTCGGGTGGGACGCCCGCGTCGCGCCGGGAGTCGCGCGCAAGAGCGCCGTGGCGGCCATGGCCGTGTAGCCGGGGTCCTGCCAGCCGCCGCCCTCGTCCTGCGCGGCGTAGAGGAAGGCCTGGGCCTTCCCGACCGCGGCGCGCACCTTCCCGAGGAGCGCGGGGTCGAGCTTGCCCCCCTCGCCGGGGGCCGCAGCCGGAGCCGTCCCCGCCTGGGAAGGAGGAGTCTGCGTCTTGGACCCGCAGGCGCCCGCGGAGAGCGCCGCTGCCAGGGCGACGATCGTGCGAATCCTCATTCGGAACCTCCTGGACCAGGGACACCCTCCCGGTCGGGGGCAATTCTCGTGCCCGGGGACACCCGGGGGAAGACCCGGACCGGCGGCGGTGCCGGATCAAACCCGCGCCACCCGTGTCGCCTGCCGCGTCAGCCGCTCGGCCGGTCGTTCACCGCGCAGAGGTACAGGAGGATCCTGTCCGCTTCGTCGCGCGAGATCCGGGCGCGGCCGGCCATCTCGGTCTCGACGACCTTCCGCCAGCCGGGGTCGTCGCGCTCCCGGGGGGCGTGGAGGGCGTGGCAGGAGCTGCACTTCCCCACGTAGAGGCGCCGGCCCTCGGCGAGGCGGTCGAGGGTCGCGTCGTGCGCGAGGGACCGGGCGACGACGAGGTCTCGCTCGTCCGGGTGCGGGATCGTCCCGACGCACCCGGCGAGGGCCAGCACGGCGATCGGGAGGCGACGGGTCATTCGATCGGCGCGAACTCGCCCGGGGCGGGGGGGCGCGCCGCTCCGCCGGACGGGGCCGGGGATGGGCTCCCCGGGATGTCTATGCCGAGCATCAGCCTCACCTCCACGCGCTCGTTCGCCGAGAGTTCCAGGCCGTGCGCCGTGGGGTTCGACGATCCGAGCTGCGCGAGGACCGTGAGCGAGGCCCACCAGCCCCGCTTCCCGCCGTAGTGGAGGCCGGGCCCCGCGAAGACGGCCGTGTAGCGAGGGCGGGTGAACTCGGCCCAGCGGCTGCGGGTGGTGGCCTCGACGCCGAACCGCCAGCCCTTCCCGAGCCCCACGTTCGCGCCGAGGACGTTCAGGAAGAAGAAGGCCTCGCGCTCCACCTCGAGCCCCTCCCCCGCCTCTCGCTCGAACTCCCACTCCCACTCGAAGACCGCGTTGTAGGCGAGGGTGAGGCCGCCGAGGGTCTTCCCGAGGAGGAGCTTCATCTCCCACTCGGCCTCCTTCCCGTCGTAGCCCGGCTCGAAGTAGAGGGCGAGCCCCACCGGGTCGGCCGTCGGGTCCCAGATCTTCACGAGCCACTCGCTCGAGATCCCCTTCACGGTCGTGTCGTCCTGGCTGTAGCGCGCCTCATCGTTCATGCCGGACCGCGCCCCGTCGGCGTACCGCCCGCGCACGTTCAGGTAGAGCGCCGTCTGGAGCCAGTCCGAGAGGCCGAACTCCAGCTCCATCCGGAGGTCCCACCGGTTGTAGACCCCGGACGCCTTCCCGATCCGCGCCGTGTACCACGGCTCGAACTCGATCGCGCCCTCGGGGAGAACCTTGGGCTCGTAGGTGTAGGTGAAGTACCTTTCCCCCGCCTCGACGGGCCCCGCCCCGAAGGCGAACGCCGCGATCCCCGCCGCCACCGTCAGGCCGAATCTGGTCATCTCGGTCGTCCTCCCCACCACCTTGAATTGCTGTTGAGACTCAGAATCAAGAGCAACAAGATACCCGAGGAACGGCGGCTGTCAAGGGGGGACGGGACGATGGGAGGCTCCCGGGAATGGTCGTGGCGGCCCCCCGGCGAGACGGCTACGCTCCTCACGTGGACCCGGAGACCCCCGAGGCCCCGAGAGGGAAGCTCCGGCGCTTCGCGGGGTGGTTCCACGCACGGCGGGCGAGGCTGCTCCTGGGCGCGGGTGCGGCGCTGGCGCTCCTCGGCTTCGCGCTCCCGGTCCACGGATACAAGATCGGGACCGAGCACGCGTGGGAGTGGACGTACATCAAGATGGAACCGCGGTTCCTGCTCCTCGGATGCGCCGCTCAGGTTTGGGGCGCCGTGCTCGCGCCCATGGTGGCGACGGGACTCGCGATGGCCCGACTCCGGAGCGCGGCGCGGATGGCCGCCGCGCTGGGCGTGGCGGTCGCCGCCTGCCTCGCCTGCACGCATGGACTCATCCCGTTCGCGGGCCGCGGTCCCTCGATCGGGATCGGCACGGGTCTACTCATGGCAGGGAACGCGGGCGTCCTCGGGGGCACCTGCCTGAGGCCCGTGGGGGTGGAGGCGCCCCCCTCGCCTGCCCGGGCGGCCGCTGGGACCGCCCTCCTGCTGGCGCTCGCCGCCTCGCTCGCGGTCGTCGAGCAGGACCCGGTGGCGAGGGGCCTGCGGGCCGTGGCGCGCGGATCCGCCGGCCTCCGACCGCCGGGTTGGTCCGGCCTCGCGCAGGCGAGCCTCTGGCTGACCCGCCACCTGCGCCCCGGAGTCGGACTCCTCAAGGACATCCCGGAACACGGAGTCCGGGCGGCCGTCATCGAGGAACTCGCCTGCCACGGGGACCCGGCAGCCGGAGAGTCCCTCCTCGCCTGGCTCGACACCGATGGCTTCCTGGGGATGGGGACTCAGGCGTTGCTGGCCCGAGGGATCGATAGCTCCGGGATCTCCCTCGAGGACCTACTCCGCGATCCCAGAGAGAGAGTCGCCCCGTTCGGCCTTGAGCGCGCTCTCGACCTGCCGGACAACCCTGAGGCTCGGCTGCGGAAGCGCACGCTGGTTTCCATCGCTCTCGCTCGTCCCGATCCCGCTCTCGGCCAGCGGCTACGGTTCGAGATCCAGCGGCATCGGGAGTCCCTCTTCCCCGGAGACCTGGAGGGATGGATGGCGACACTCGTCGCTCTGGACGAGAGGGTCCCGGTTCGGGCGACCGGCAGCGCCTGGAGCGAGCCGGCCGCGGTGCTCCTCGACCACCTCGCCGATCCCCGGAACCTCGTCCGACGGATCGCCTGGGAGAGCCTCCGCGAGAAGCTCGTGGGTGGCCCCGCGGGTGACCCTCCGCCGCCCCCGTTCGCTCCCGACGCGCCGGAGAGCGAGAGAGGCGACGCCCTCGTGGCGATCCGCGAGTGGGTCGCGGTGATGACGAGCCGCCATCCGAGGCTCACCGAGCGCGGCGGTAGGTTCGTGAAGCGCTGGTAGGGATCAGGCCCTCCCCGCCACCGCCCAGAGCGCCGGGGCGATCCGCGGGAGGAGCGCGAGAGGCACCAGCCGGAGCGCCGCCATCGCGAGTGGGAAGAGCCCGACCGCCGCGAGCTTCCTCGCGCCGGGCGGGTCCGGGATGAACCGCGGCCGCGCGAAGCCCGCCTCCCCGAGGAGCCGGCGCAGCGCGCGCGGCGAGAACTCGTGCTTGTGCTCGGGGTGACTCGCGTAGTAGCGGTCCCCGGTCCAGAGCATCGAGAGGGTCCACGGCGACGGGACCGCGACCGCGAGGACGCCTCCGGCCCGGAGCACCCGCGCGCACTCCCCGAGGAGGCTCGCGGGCTCCCGCACGTGCTCGAGGGCGTGCGAGAGGAGCAGGGCGTCGGCCGCGCCGGCTCGGAACGGGAGGCCCCCGTCGAGGTCCGCCGCGAGGACCCGGCTCCCCGCCGCCCGCGCCGCCGCGAGCGCCCCCCGGTCCCTGTCCGCGCCGACCGCGCGGGGACCGAGGAGCGCCAGGAGCCCTCCCTCGGCGCAGCCGAGGTCGAGCCGGATCCCCTCGGGGAGGAGCGGGAGGACCCGCCGCGGGAACGCCGGAGGGACCGCCCGTGGCCCGCTCAGAGCGGCTGCCCGCAGCGCCGGAAGAGCGCCTCGTACTGGCCCTCGATCGTCCGGAGGTCCATCTTATTGAAGAACGACGAGAGGCTCATGTGGCAGGCGAGCCAGTTCCGGTCCCGCAGCCAGGGCGGGAGGTAGCGCGGGCCCACGATCAGCCCCTCGGCCTCGGCCTCCCGGAGCGCCGGCAGGTCCTCGAGGGTGACCTTCCCCGCGAAGAGGAGGTCGAGGAGGTGGAGATACCCCTGGAGGAGCGCGAGCCGGAAGAAGTTGAACACGCGGACGAAGTGATCGAGGTACGACGCGTCCTTCGTGAAGAAGGAGCCGCCCTTCGGGTCGCCGCCCCGGAAGACCCGGTGGGCGATGTCGTAGGCGTCCTCGGGCTCGGCGCCCTGGGAGCGGGCGAACCGGAAGACCTCGAGGAAGTCGGCGCCCCTCTCCGCCATGTGGATCGAGAGGACACGGTCGGTGAGGCGCCGGAGGCGCGAGACGGTGAGCTTGCCCGAGGCCCACTCCGAGAAGACCGCGAGGCCCTCGTTGTACTTCACCGCCCGGGGCGAGGCCTTCCCGAGCACCGGGAGGACGGGCTGCCGGCGCCCGTTCAGCGTCGTCGCGATGTGGACGTAGCCCTCGTGCTGCTCGAGGTAGTCCACCGTGGCCGGGGAGAAGCGCCGGCCCTTCCGGAGCTTCACCCGCGCCGCGCCTGCCGCGGCGTCGGCGGTCACCTGGGTGCTCACCTCGACCTCCACCGGGTCCTCGACGAAGACGCGCCGGAAGCGCTTCCGGAGGAGGTGGGCCACGCGCTCGGCAGGGAGCCGGCGGTCCGGGTCTACGGCCATGTCCTCCGCCACGCGTCCCCCCAGCAGGTTCCCCAGGTGGCGCGCGAGGTCCAGGTTCGTCGTCCGCCCGTCCATGAAGGTGTCGGCCGCGCTCCCGTAGAGGGCGCGGGAGTGGTGCAGGAACCCGGGGGTCCCGCGCGCCACGAGCATCCCGACCACCTGGCGGTACTGGTCGCAGGTCTCGTGGAGGATGTTCTGGAGAGGGTCCCGCGGGTCGAGCCTCCGCATCAGGTCCCGGAACGTCGCGTCGTGCCCCCCGGCGTCGAAGCGGAGCGGCGCGTAGGTGACGCGGGGGAGCTCGCCGCCCCCCTTCGCCAGGAACCGCGCGCGGACGCGATCCGACCAGGTGACCGCCGCGAGGACCCGGATCGGCGATTGCGCCCGGATGATCCCGACGGAGACGTGGTGGAGGAGCCGCCGCCGGTCGTCGGGCGCCATCGGGCGCGCGGATTATAGGGCGTTGACGATCCGAACCACCGGCGGGACGATGCGGGCGGATGGCCGCGCCGCTCTACGACGTCGCGGTTGTGGGCGGGGGGCCTGCGGGCTGCGCGGCCGCCACGACTCTCGCCCGAGCGGGTCGGTCCGTCGCGCTCATCGAGAAGGCGCGCTACCCGAGGGACAAGGTCTGCGGGGACGCGGTGCCCGCGCCCGCGGGGAGGGTGCTCCTCCGGCTCGGGGTGTTCCGGGAGGTGGAGGAGGCGGCCCACCGGATCGGCTCGATGGCCGTCTCCTCACCGTCCGGATCGGCGTTCGTCGCCCCCGGACCGAGGCGCGGACCCGGGGAGCCGGGAGACCTCGTGATCCCGCGCGCGCGCCTGGACGAGATCCTGTTCCGCCACGCCGTCCGACGCGGGGCGGCGGGACTCGAGGGATTCGAGGTCCGCCGCGTGGCCCGCGACGTCTCCGGCCTCTTCCGGATCGAGGCGGCGGACGGCCGGGCCGTCGAGGCGCGCGCGCTCGTCGCCGCGGACGGGGCGCGATCGGTGGTCGCCCGCGAGGTCGGCCTCGCGCCCCGCCCGAAGGGACCGGAGATGGTGGCCCTCCGGGGCTACTACGACGGCGTCGCGGGGCTCGACGGCCGGATCGAGCTCCACTTCGCCGCGCCCGCGCTTCCCGGCTACTTCTGGATCTTCCCCACCGGCGGGGACTCCGCGAACGTGGGCGTCGGGGTGACCGAGGCGGTGCTCGAGCGGCGGGGCAGCCTCCAGGAGGTGTTCCGCGACGTGGTCGCCCGGTGCGCCGGGGTGCGGGATCGGCTCGCGGGAGCGCGGCCCCGCGGCCCGCTCCGGGGCTGGCCGTTGCCTCTCGCTGCCGACCGCGGCGGGACCGTGGCCGACGGGGCGCTCCTCGCGGGGGACGCGGCGGGATTCGTGGACCCGCTCACGGGCGAGGGGATCTTCTACGCGCTCCGGAGCGGCGAGATCGCGGCCGAGACGCTGGCCGAGGCTCTCCGGGATGGGGACCTCCGGCGATCGGCGCTCGCTGGATACGAGCGCCGGTGGCGGTCGGAGTTCGCCGAGAGCTTCCGGGTCGGGCGCCTCCTCCAGTGGTCCCTGCGGCTCCCCCGCCTCGTGGACACGGTCGTCCGCCGTGCCTCCGGCGACGCCGATCTCGCGCGGCGGGTCGCGGGAGTGATCGGCCACGCGGAGCCGAAGCGGGCGGTGCTCTCCCTCGGGTTCCTCGGACGCCTGCTGGCGACCGGACTCTGACACGACGTTACCCCAGAGCAACCTCGTCACGCGCACGTAACGCGCGGGCGCTCCGACTGGAGTCCCGGCCGGAGGCCGCATTTGAAGGCTCCGGACCGCGACTCACAACCCATTGCGCGGCAGGGACCTGCGAGGGGCCCGCGACTGAGGGTTCGCTTCGGGCGAAACGGGGCCGAGGCACGCTCGTTGCGCGGCCTGCTCGGCTGTGACGCGTCGGGGAAAGAGCGCCGCGGGGTTCTTCCGCCTCGCCGCGGCCTTCGCGCTGGCCTTCCAGGTCGGTTGCCGTGACCGCGATCGGGACACGGCGGCCCCCGCCGCGGGTCCCGGATCGCCCACGCTCAGCGTGCTGTCGATCTCACCGAGTTCCGGCCCCCCGGCCGGGGGGACCGCGGTCACCGTGACAGGCACCGCCTTCCAGGCCGGGGCGACACTCGCGTTCGGCGGCAGCGCGGCGACCTCGGTGGTCGTCGTCTCGGCGAGCACCCTCACCGCGGTCACGCCGCCCGGCGCCGCGGGATCGGTGAACGTGACCGTCACCGACCCCGGCGGACCGACCGCTACCCTCGTGAACGGGTTCCTCTACCTCGGGCTGGCGCCCGCGCTCACCTCCGTCTCCCCGGCGACCGGCCCCGGCTCGGGGGGCACGACCGTCACGCTCACGGGCTCCAACTTCGTCTCCGGGGCGACGATCGCGTTCGGCGGAGCCCTCGCGACGTCCGTGACCGTCGTCTCCGCGACGACGGCGACGTGCACGACGCCGCCGGGAACGGGGTACGCGGTCAACGTCGCCCTCACGAACCCCGACGGCCAGTCCGCCACCCTCGCGAGCGGGTTCACGTACTACTGGAACCCGACGATCTCGGGGATCTCCCCCTCGAGCGGCCCGACCGGCGGGGGGACGTTCGTCACGGCGACGGGGACGAACTTCGTCCTGGGTACCGTCGTCTCCCTCTGGGCCTCGGGAAACCTCGCCAACATGACGGTCGTCTCCTCGACGACGCTCACCGGCTTCACCGCTCCGACGGCCACCGCCGGCAGCACGGGGGCGCAGGTGACGAACCCCGACGGCTGGGCCCAGAGCGTCGGGGGGCTCTTCACCTACTTCGCCGGCGCGGGGTCCCCGCCGCCGACGCTCGGCTCCGTCTCGCCCGCGAGCGGCTCGTCGGCCGGCGGGACGGTGGTGACGCTCGCGGGATCGGCGTTCGCCTCGGGGACGACGGTCTCGTTCGGGACTGCCGCGGCGTCCTCGGTGACGATCATCTCCTCGACGTCGCTCACCTGCGTCACGCCGGCGGGAGCCCCCGGCTGGACGGAGGTGACCGTGACGATCGCCGACGGCCGCTTCGCGAGGCTCTTCGCGGGCTACCGCTGGACCGTCCCCCCGGCCGTGACCGGCGTCTCGCCCTCCTCGGGAGACGTCGCGGGGGGAACCCCCGTGACGGTCTCGGGCACCGGCTTCGAGACGGGCGCCACGGTCGCGTTCGGCTCGGCGGCCGCCGGGGGCGTCGCCGTCATCTCGGCCACGACGATCACGGCCGACGTGCCGGCCGGCTCCGCGGGGTCCGTGACGGTGACGGTCACGAACCCGACGGGCCTCGCGGGAGCGCTCGCCTCCGGCTTCACGTACACGACCGGCGGCGCGGTCCCGAGCGTGACGGGCGTGAGCCCCGCCTCGGGACCGGCCTGCGGGGGGACGACGGTCACGATCTCCGGGACGGGCTTCCAGTCGGGCGCAACGGTCTCGATCGGGGGCGCAGGGGCCGCCTCGGTCTCCCTCTCCGGCTCGACCCTGGCGACAGCCGTCACGCCGAAGGCCCCTCCCGGAGCCGCCGGGCCGCTCCCGGTCACGGTCACGAACACCGGCGGCGCCTCCGGGACCAACACGAGCCCGGGATTCACCTATCTCCCCTTCGGAATCGAGACCACGAACGCCTCGGCCACCGGCCCGGACGTCGCGCTCGGGGCCTCCGGCGCGGTCCACGCGGTCTGGGAGTCGGCGGGGATCTTCGGCCCGGAGGTGCTCTACGCGCGCTCGCTCGACGGGGGTCAGACGTGGAGCACGAACCCGGTGAATCTCTCGGGCACTTCGGGCGCCTCCCGGGCCCCGCGGGTCGCCGCCCGCGGGAGCACGGTCTTCGTCGTCTGGCACGAGACGGTGTCCTCCGTCGAGCACGTCTACGCCGCCTCCTCCACGGACTCCGGGGCGACCTGGTCGTCCGCCGCCTCCCTCGTCTCGAACGGGACGGTCCTCCCCCGCCCCGATGTGGCGATGGACTCGGGCGGAGCGGTGGCGGTCGCCTATCTCGCCGCGGGCGGCTCTGGCCCGCCTCCGGGGTACCGGGCCCTCCGCCACGTCCGCGTCGTGGTCGGGACCGCCGGCGGGAGCTTCTCGACCCCGCGGACCGTCTGGATCGGGAACGAGGAGGCCGACACCCCCGCGATCGCGGCCGACGGCTCGGGGAACCTCCTCGTCGCGTGGGCGTCGGCGACGGTCCACCCGACCTCGGGCGGCTGGCTCTTTGCCGACAAGATCCTCGCCGCGCGCTCCGCGGACGGCGGGGCCACGTTCTCCGCGCCGACGGATCTCGCCGCGGGTTCGGGCGCCGCCTACGTGACGTCGCCGGCGGTGGCGCTCTCCGGTACTAC
>JAKEIC010000160.1 GCA_022614695.1 Planctomycetales bacterium
CACCCCCCCCCGGGCAACCCTCTCACCCACGATGTTGCTGGGTCTGGATTCTACCCGCGGGTAGAATCTTGCACCCGATCCCACAGGCTCTGCTGCGGACACCCCTGCCGAGCGCGCAGCCCGCAGCCAGCCCCGCGCGACCCGGCGGGCCTGCGCTACCGTCCCGTCCCGGGCTCGATCTTCACGCGCAGCTCGAGGCGGTAGCCGGGGAGCTCCGGGAGCGGCGTGGTCCGGAGCGAGAGCGAGCGGGCGTTCGCGAGGTGCGCCGAGGCGTAGTCCACGTTCACGCGGATCGCCCGCACGCGGGACTTGTTCCGCTCGAGGTACCGGTCCTGCTCGGCCCGCTTCTGCTCCTCCGAGAGGCCCTGCGGGAACCGCTGCCGGATCTCCTCGTTCACCTCGTCCCAGTCAATCTCCCCGATCCCCTCCGCGATCTGGCCGCCGTTCCGGCGCACGATGTCGGCGAGGCGCGGGAGGTCGAAGTGGACCGCGGCCGAGCCGGGCTCGGGCGCCCCGGCGAGACCCGACCGGAACTCGGGCTCCTCGCGGAGCGGCGGGACCATCCCGCGCAGGACCTCCGCGAGCTGGACCGCGAAGTCCCGCTCCGAGAAGATCACGATGGAGCTGCCGATGAAGAGGACGCCGGGGGAGAAGCGCGGGCCGAACGACTCGAGACCCGAGGGGAGCTGGTCCATCCGGGCCCAGATGAGCCGTCCGCCGTGGACCGCCATGGTGGGGAAGTCGGGGAGCCGGAAGTTCGGATCGCGGTCGAGGAGCCGCTTCCTGTAGCGCTCGAAGATGTCGTTCGCCGCCCGGTAGACGGCATCGGGATCGTCGCACGCGATCGCCAGCGCGACGGGCGGGATCGGCGGGGGCGGGGAGCCGCCCTCGGGGGGATGCGCGGCGCCGACGATGAAGGTGACGTGATCCCGGAGGAGCGGGAAGATCCGGTCGAGGACGTCCTGGTAGTGCGGCATGTTGACCCGGAGGTTCTTGCGGGCCTCGTCCTCGGCCCCCGACATGAGGCGCTCCCAGACGTCGCGAGCCGACGTCCGGAGCGTGGTGTAAGCCGCGATCCCGGCCGGGGCGATCTCGAGGGCCGCCGGAGGGGCCGGCGCGGGCCGGGCGACCACGGGCCCCCGGCGCCGGGCGGGGTCCGTCACGACCGACGCCCTCGCCCGCAGCTCCCCCCCCGCGTCGAGCGCGAGGGAGCCGAACGCGGCCGTCACCAGGGACGGCTCGAACATCTCGTCCTGGTAGGCGTTGATCGCGGCCGCGAGCAGGTTGAGCGGCCAGGGGGGGTAGGGGACGCTGGCCTTCGCGCGCCAGCCCCAGAGCCGGTCGAGCCGGTCCATGTCGAGGAAGAGCCGGAGGGGCTCGCCTCCCCGCGGCTCCGCCCGCTCGCCCGCGGCGAAGCGGGGATCGGCGACCAGTCCTCCCGGCGCTGCCGCCGAGGCGGCTCCGGCGGCGAGCGCGACGGCGGCCGCGACGCGCTCCGCCGAGGTCCCGAGGATCACGACGTCCTTCTCGAACGCGACGAAGGCCGGCGGGGAGGGCGGCGCTGCCACGCGCCACACGACCCCCTCCTTCGCGATCCGGAGGTCGGGCGGGAGGGCCGAGGCGGGCACGAGGGGCAGCAAGAGCCCCGCGAGCCGGAGCCGGCGACTCACGCGGGTGGCGAGGAGCACGTCGGCCTGCGGAACCGGCGGCGCCGCCTCCGGCACCGGAGGCGTCGCGCCCCCCGGTGCGACGTCGCCCGCGGCCGGGGGGCTGGCGCCGGGGGCCGGCGGGCTCGCTCCGGGAGCCGGCGGCCCGGCCTCGGGCGCCGCCTCGCGCACGTAGACGGCGACGGCGGTCTCCCGGCCCGCGAGGTCCTGCAGCAGGTCCAGCCCCTCCGGCGCGATCGCGGGGATCTTCGTCCCGGAGAGCGCCTCGGGGATCTCGCGGCGGACCCGCGCGAGGGCCTCGCGGATCCGCGCCTCCCTCAACCGCGGGTCGAGGGCGATCCCCTCGAAGAGCCGCGACTTCTCGACCTCGTCCCAGGCCGCGAGGAGCCTCTCGCCCTTCCCGGCGAGGTCCTCGCACTCGGCGTAGGCGACCGCGCCGTCGGGGAAAAGGGTCGCGAGCGCGGGCCCGTACTCCCGAGAGACGAGGGAGGCGACCACCCCGGCCGTGAGCGCCGCCCCGAGGAGGACGAACCCCACGCCCCCGAACACGAGGCGCAGGAGGATCTTCTTCGCCCGCGGGCTCACGGCGACATGGTACCGGGCTCCCCTGTGTCCTTCACGAGGCCGGGGAGCCTCGGGAACGGGAACGGGCGAGAGGTCGCGCGGTCCACACTCCCAGGACGAGCCCCTCCCTCTCATGAAACGGCCCGCCGGCCCGGGGGATGGGTCCGAGGGCGCCGAGCCCGCTCGGCTTGACGGTCCTCGCCGTGCGCTCTACGGTTCGCACCCATGAGGGAACCCCCTCCCGCCTCGCCCGGGCCTCCCCTCGGCACGGACGCCCACCTGCGGGTCCTCCTCTCCCGGCTCCCCGTCGTCTTCTGGACCACCGACCGTGAGCTGCGACTCACCTCCCACTACGGCTCCGGGCTCGCGGTCCACGGGATCCAGCCGGGCCAGTTCGTCGGCAAGACACTCCTCGAGCGCTTCGGCACGGAGGATCGGTCCCACCCGGTCATCGCGGCGCAGACACGGGCCCTCGCGGGGGAGTCGGTCTCGTTCGAGTGCGAGCTGCGGGACCGGTCCTACTCGGCGCAGGTCGAGCCGCTCCGCGACGCCTCGGGGGCCGTCTCGGGCGCGATCGGGGTCGCCGTGGACGTGACCGAGCTGCGCCGCGCGACCGAGGGGCTCCGCGAGAGCGAGGCGAAGTTCCGGGCGCTCGCCGAGACCATGCCCGTCGGGATCTGCATCGCCAAGGGGCCGCGCCTCCTCTACGTGAACCCCGAGAGCGAGCGGATCACCGGCTACGGCCGCGAGGAGCTGCTCCGGATGGACGCGATGGAGATCGTCGCCCCGGAGGCCCGCGAGGAGACGCTCCAGAGGGCCCTCGCCCGCCAGAGGGGCGAGGACGTCGCCTCGCGCTACGAGCTCGAGATCGTCCGGAAGGACGGCCAGAGGCGCTGGACCGAGGTGGCCGCGACCCGGGTCCAGTTCGGGGGGGAGAGCTGCTCGCTCGCGACGAGCGTGGACATCACCGAGCGGCGCCGGGCGGCGGCCGAACGGGCGCGGATGGAGGCGCAGCTGCACCAGGCGCGGAAGCTCGAGAGCCTCGGGATCTTCGCCGGGGGGCTCGCCCACGACTTCAACAACCTCCTCGCGGCGATCCTCGGGAACGCGAGGCTCGCCCTCGACGACCTGCCGGAGGACTCGCCGGCCCGGGTTCCCGTGGCCAACCTCGAGAGGGCCGCCCGCCGCGCGACCGAGCTGACGGCGCAGATGCTCGCGTTCTCGGGGCAGGGCCGGTTCGCCGCGTCGCCCGTGGACCTCTCGGCGGTCGCGGAGGAGTCGGCTGCGCTCCTCGAGACCGTTCTCTCGCGGAAGGCCGCGCTCCGTCTGGATCTCGCCGAAGCCCTGCCGCGCCTCTCGGGAGATCCGAGCCAGCTCCGCCAGGTCGTGATGAACCTCCTCAAGAACGCCTCCGATGCGCTGGGGGGGAAGGCCGGCGAGATCCTCGTGCGAACGGCACGTGGGAGCGTCGCCCGCGGGAGCCTCGGCCCCGGGTGGCTCGGGGAGACGGCGATCGAGGGGCCGATCATCGCGCTCGAGGTCACCGACACGGGCGCCGGCATGGACGCCGAGACCCGCGAGAGGCTCTTCGACCCGTTCTTCACGACGAAGCGCGGCGGCCGCGGGCTCGGTCTCGCCGTGGTCCTCGGGATCGTGCGCCGCCACCACGGGGCGATCGCCGTCGAGAGCGCGCCGGGGCGCGGGACGACCGTGCGGGTCTTCCTCCCGGCCGGGGGAGCCGAACCCCCGAGGCCGCCGACCCGCCGCCGGGCCGCGGCGAAGCGGTAGGCTACTCGGCCTCCTTCTCCTTCCCCAGCGCCGCGATGAAGGCGTCCACCAGCTTCGGGTCGAGGCGGGTGCCCTTGAGCTTCCGGAGGAGCGCCAGGCCCTCGGGCTTGCTCACGGCCTTCTGGTACGGGCGCTCGGTCGTCACGGCGTCGTAGGTGTCGGCGACGGCCACGATCCGCCCGAAGACCGGAATCGCCTCGCCCTTCAGGCGGTCGGGGTAGCCGGTCCCGTCCCAGTTCTCGTGGTGGTATTTCACCCCCGTGATCACGTCGCGCAGCAGCGGGATCTTCTGCAGGAAGTCCGCCCCGCGGACCGGGTGGCGCTGGACCTCGACGCGCTCCTCGGCGGTCAGCTCGTCGGTGTTGAAGAGGAGCCGGTCGGGCATGCCGATCTTGCCCACGTCGTGGAGGACCGCGGAGATGTGGAGCCGGCGCCGCTCTTCGGCGGGCAGCCCGATCTCGCGGGCGAGGAGGAGGCTGTAGCGCCGCACGCGCTCGGAGTGGCCGCGCGTGTAGGGGTCCTTCATCTGGATCGCCTCGATGAACGCCTCGATCGTGCTGAAGTAGAGGTCGCGGAGCTCCTGGTGGAGGGACGCGTTCGCGAGCGCGGCCGCCACCTTGCTCGCGATCGCCGAGAGGAGCCGGAGGTCCTCCTCGCCGAACCGCCGCCCGCCCGAGAGGATGTCGGCGTAGAGGGCGCCGAAGACCTTCCCCCGGTGGACGAGCGGCGCGCAGAGGAGCGACCGGACCCGGTTCTGCACGAGCGACACCGCCTCGTCGAAGCGCTCGTCGCTCGGGGCGTCCTGCGAGAGGACCGCCTCGCGCGTGCGGAGCACCTCGGCGAGGAGGGTGCGGGAGACCGAGACGTCGCTCCTCCCGCCGGCCCGGGTCCGAACGGCCGCCGGCGACATCTCTCCCGAGCGGGCGTCGAGGAGGACCGCCGCCGCGCGGTCGGCGCGGAAGGTCTCGAGGAGGAGCGCGAGCACCCGGTCGAGGGCCGCGGCGGCGTCGTCGAGCTCCCCGATCGTCGTGTCCACGCGGTAGAGCGCGAGGAGCGCCCGGTGCGCCCGCTCGGCGGCCGCCGGGTCCTTGAGCGGCGAGGGACCGAGGAGGGTGTGCTCGTCCGAGACGACGGGCATCCGCCGCTCATCGGCGCGGCGCGGGCCGGACGAGCTTCCTTCGCCCGGGACCGAGCGGACGGCCGCGCCGCCCGTGAGCGCGAGGTCCCCGTCCGAGTCGCCCTCGTAGGCGAGCGTGGTCGTCCCGAGCGAGACCTGGTCGCCGTCGTGGAGGGTCTGGGCCGAGACCAGCTTCCCGTTCACTCGGGTCCCGTTCGTCGAGTTCAGGTCCACGAGCCGCGGGCCGTCGGGCCCCGTCTCGATCCGGGCCTGGGCCCGCGAGATCGAGGTGTCGGTGAGGCGGATCTCCGACTCGAACCCCCGCCCGATGGTGACCGGGAGCTCCGTGAGCGCGAAGACGCGCCCCTGGTCGGGTCCGGCCACGGCCACGAGGCGCTTCATCGGGGAGGATTCTAAGGGCTCGTGTCGGAATAGGTGAGCGAGTCGAGCGGAGCGCCGGGGGTGCGGCCGCGAGGCGTCGCCGACGAGGCGTACTGACGGAGAAGTACGCCGACGGAGGCGCACCGAAGCGGATGCGCCCCCGCCGCCCGCGCAACGACAGTCCGTTATTTCGACACGAGCCCTAACGGCCGGACCCGGGGAACCGGCTCCCCGCGAAGGCGAGGGGGAGAAGGAAGAGCGCCGCGACGACGGCCGACCCCGCGCAGCAGCACGGGCCCAGCACGGGGACGAGCGCGACGAGGGTCGCGCCGCCCGGGCCGAGTCCGTGGGCGCGGCGGAAGGCGACCCAGACGACGACGGCCCTCCAGATCGGCGCGACCAGGGGGCCCACGCAGGGGACCGCGCCCAGCCACGCGATCGGCGCGAGGTAGCAGAGGATCCGGAAGGTGGTCCCGAATCCGCCGCGGGCCCCGCAGACGAGCGCGAGGAGGTGGTAGACGATCGCGTAGAGGAATGTGGAGAGCGGCATCAGCACGAAGCTCCCGACCGGCTCCCCCACGGTGATCTTCATGAGGAGGTCCCGGGTCACCCTCGGCATCGGCTGGGTCCCGGGCCAGTGCGGCGCCAACTCCGCCTGGAACTGCTCGACGATCCGGAGCGTGCTCTCGAGCGAGATCGCGGCGCAGGTCGCCCCGAGCAGCGCCGCGGGGAGCATGGTCAGGTAGCCGAAGAGGATCGCGCTCCCGGCGCCGCTCCGCGGGAAGCACGTGAACAGCTCGCCGGGCCGCGCGAACACGGCCGCGATCGTGGCGGTGAGCCCTTCCCAGAAGCCCCGGTCGGGGCGCTCGAAGGGGACCGAGGGCAGGGTCTTGTACGAGGGCGCGCACGGCGGGCAGGCGACCGTGCCGGGCGGGGCGCCCTCCTCGAGGATCGGGGTCGCGCAGCGGGGGCAGATCGGCGTGTGGCACGCGGCGCACTCGGCGGCGCCGGGGGTTCCCGGGTGCCAGGCGCACCAGCCGTAACGGGGCGCGGCGGATCCCGGGCCCGGCGGCGGGAAGGCGGAGGCGAACTCCTCGCCCATCGGGGGCGGATCCTACCCCTCCCGGGGACTCGGGTCCGCTCCCGCTCCCGCTCCCGGACGCCCCGGGTCGTGCGCTAGAATGGCCCCTCGTGGGTGCCCGAAGTTCCCTCCTCGTGCCTCTCGCCACCGCCGCCCTCGTCCTCGCCGCCGGGACCGCGCGGGCCCAGGAGCTCGACGCCGAGGTCCGCACCGGCGCGAGCGTCCGCCTCCGCGGCGAGGACCTCCGGTGGGACGACCGCGAGTCGCACGGCCCCGTCAGCTTCCGGAACCGGGACTCGACGACCCTCCTCGTCCGCACTCGGGTCTTCGCCGAGACGGATCCTCGGGCGATCGTCTCCGGCCGCCTCGAGTTCCAGAGGAGCGCGAGCCAGGACACGCACGCCGGCGGCTCCACCGAGGAGCGGACGGACCTCTCGCAGGCGTGGGTGGGGATCCGCGCCCCGTTCGCGCGGGACCTCTCGCTCCGGTTCGGGCGCCTCGCGGTCCCCCGGTTCGGGGACGAGAGGATCCTCTCGGACGACGACTGGTCGAACCTGGGGCGCGCGATGGATGGGGCCCACCTTGCGTGGGCCCCGCGGGGGATCCGGCTGCACGCCCTCGCGACGCGCCTCTCGAGGACGGACCCGCTCCCCGCGCTCGGCGAGCCGACCGACGGCTACTGGTTCGGCGGGGCCGTCGCCGAGGCGCGCGCCCTCGCCTGGCTCGACGCGGACGTCTACGCCCTCGGACGCTCCTACGATAGCGACCGGTTCGAGGGCGAGACGGCGGGCGACGGCCGGACCGGCGGGAAGTGGGACGCGACGGTCGGCGCCCGGCTCGCGCTCCGGGCGGGGCCCCTGGCGCTGACGGCCGAGGTCTACGGCCAGGAGGGGCGCGACGGCCCCGACGAGGTCCGCGCCTGGGCGAGCGCCGAGAAGATCTCGTGGCGGGTCCTCGACATCGCGTTCGCGCCGACGGTGTTCCTCGAGCACACCTACGCGAGCGGCGACTCCCGGCCGGGCGACGGCAGGATCGGGACCTTCGACCCTCTCCTCCCGAACACGCACGACCACCACGGCCCCTTCGACGCCGTGGGCTGGCGGGACGTGAACACATTCCGGGCCGGGCTCGTCCTCTCTCTCGGGGGCTTCCTCAAGACCCTCGAGGGCGTGAAGCTCCGCCTCGAGGGCCGCGGCTCGTTCCTCGCGAGCCGCCGCGACGCCTGGTACGGCACCGACAGCCAGCCCGTCCTCCGGGACTCGGGGAAGGAGACGGACACGAGCCGGACCCTCGAGGGGGAACTGGACGCCTGGCTCGAGGGCGATCTCGTCCCCGGCCGCCTCACGGTATCCGCCGGCCTCGCCCACTGGTGCCCGAACAACTTCATCTCGGACCTGGGCCGCGGGGAGCACGGGTACAGGACGTGGCTCGGGGTGGGGCTCCGGCTCTGACCGGGACGCTCGGCGCGGCCGTCAAGGCGCCTCGACGAGTCCAACGAAGCGTCGGGCAAAGAGGGACGGGTGCGCGCCCCTCAAGATCTCGACTCGGACGGCAAGAGATCTCGCAGCGCGTCGAGGCCCGACCCTCGAGTGATCAGGATGAAGCCGTAGAGGCTCAAGCCGGCGAGTGCACCGCATCCCATGGAGAACGCGGCTTCAGAGGAAGTCTGGACCCAGGCCCACCCGACAGTGGCAATCGACAGGGCCGATCCCGTGGCGACCTCGGCGAGAGTTCGTGAGGTCGGAGTGAAGAGGCTCCGCCTGCCGAACGCCCATACTCTGAATCCAATGCTGACGAACATCACGAACGAACCACTCCAGAGGACGACGCCGGCGACGTCGGTCCACCGCAAGACTGAGAGCTTCGAAGAGAGTCCAAGAGCCTTTGCGGCGAACCAACCTGTCGTTTGGCCCGCCACAAAAGCTGCCACCCCCGCAATCGCCGTCCTCCGCAGGAGCCGGAGCGTCGCCTCCTCCTCCGGTGTCGGCTCCCTCATGGCCACGGGAGTCGAGGATAGCACGGACCCGCCTCGCGACTCGGCGCCTCACTCCAGGAGGGTCCGCTCGCATTGTGGGGATTCGGACCGGCCGATAGACTCAGCTTCGTCATGGCCGGTATCGCCAAGCAGAAGGACGACCTCGCGCGCGTCATCGCCGACCTCCGCCGCAGCGTCCGCGACCTCGATGGGCGCGTTGGGACGGTGCTGAAGCGCGCCGACGATCCCCACGCGGCCGTGGCGCTCCGTGAGACCATCGTCAAGGTCCAGGAGATCCTGGAGGAGATCTCGGACGTCCTCCATTCCCTCGACGCGCGCAAGGAACCGGGACCGGACATCCCACTCGACCAGGTCCGGAAAGAACTCGGGCTCGCGTAGCGCCCCGTGGCGTACGCGGTCCTCCTCAACCCGAGCGCGAGGAAGGACCTCGCCGGGTTGGACCCCGACCTGCAGGCTCGGGTCGTCCAACACCTCGAGCCTCTCGCGGAGAATCCCCGACCTCAAGGGGTCAAGAAACTCCGCGGGCCCGAGGGGGAATACCGGATCCGCGTCGGCGACTACCGCGTGATCTTCCAGATCGAGGACCGGGCGAAGATCGTCCGGGTCACCGCGATCCGCCACCGCAGCGACGCGTACTGATCCTCAGTCGAGCCACTTCTTCTCCTTCAGCTTCCTTGGCAGGTACTCCTCGGTGATGAACGAGATGTTCCGCTTCGTCGAGAGGGCCTCGAGTTCCATCTTCACGCCGCTCGCGAGCATCTCCTTCAGCTCCCGCTGCCAGGGCTTCTTCTGGAACCAGGGATAGTCGAGCATCTGCTTCGTCCGCGAGCGGTCCTGTTCGTCGAGCGCGATCGTCAGGTCCTTCGCGATCTTGAACTCCTCGCGGTCGAAGGTGGAGAGCCCGATGAAGCGGGCGGCCGGCACGGCCATCCGCATGCTCTCGTAGGCGAGGTTGATCGAGCCCTGCTTCACGACCGAGTAGATGTAGAGGCCCCAGGGGTCGTTGTCCACGAGGACGAAGAGCGGGAGCTTCAGTTCGTTCACGAGCCTCTGCACCAGCCGCCGCACCCCGCGCGGGGGCTGGCCCCCGCTCTGCAGGATGATGCACTTCTCGCGCTTCCAGAACTTGTCCTCGTTGAAGCGCACCCAGACCGCTTCCTTCTCGATGAGCAGGACGTACTTCGCCTCGTGACGGACGAACTGGATCACGCTCGGCTCGACGATGGAGGGGACCGCCCAGCCGCCCGACCCCATCCGCGCGAGGTCGATCTGGTCCCCCGAGTCGCGGATCGTGATCGGCCCCACCATCGAGCCCTTGCGCGAGGCGAAGAGGTGCAGCTCCTCGCGGAGCGTGTCGAGAGTCACCTCCACGTCCTCGATGATCGGGTCCGACTCCTCCTGCTCGTCGAAGGTGTTCTCCGTGGTGCCCGGGAGGGTGTGCTTCAGCCGGTAGAAGAGGTCTCGCAGCGAGGTCGTCTTCCCGCTCTCGACGAACTCCTTGCAGCCGGCGGCGACGAGCATCGTCTGCATGAACTTCTTCGCCATCGCGACGTTCAGGAAGAGCCGCGACTGCGTCTCGTCGCCGAGCTCGATGATCGAGCGCTTGTCGTTGAATTTCACGTTCGAGAGCGCCCGGATCGGGATCTCGAGGGTGGGGTTCTTCCCCTTGCGCGCGGCCTCGGCGACGGCGCGCCCGAGCCCCTCGAGCCTCGCGATCACCGCCTTGTCCGAGCCGTTCCCGTTCCGGCGCCCGCTCACGCCTGCTCCCCGAAGAGGCCCTTCGCCTTCGTGCCCTTCGCGTCCTCGGCCGGCGGCGCCCCCTTCGTCGCGAGCTCCCGCACGGCCGCCGACACGCGCCCGTTCGCGACCGGGGCCTCGTCGGCCTTCGCCGTGGTCTTCTTCGCGATCTTCGCGAGTTGCTCGGCGAGCTCCTTCTTCGAGACCTTCGTGAGCGAGGCGACGGCGCTAGCCACCTCGGGGATGTAGCGGTCGAAGAGGCTCCGCCGGTGGGCCTCGTAGGCGATGTGGGCCCGCTTGTTGACGAAGCCCTGCAGGCGGCGGCCGACCTCCTGGAGCCCGAGGCGGATCTCCTTCTCGATCTCGGGGTAGCCCGCCACCGCCTCCTTGCTCTCGGAGGTGAAGGGCACCCAGACCGAGGCCATGTGGACGAAGAGGACCCCGGGCCCCACCGGGATCTGGCCGCGCGTCTGCTGGAGGCCGTAGCCCTTCCAGTCCACGTCCGAGACCGCCTCGGTGATCGCGCAGGCCGACTGTTGGTACAGGAGCGGGACCCGGTTCGCGTAGCGATACAGCTGGATCGGCTGGTCCATCGGGAGCTGTCCCCCGAACGCGAGCCCCACCTCGATGATGAAGGGGTTCCCGCGGTAGACCGCCGGCGAGCGCGTCACGGCCGTGTAGAACTCGGCCGGGACGCGCGCGCGGAGGCTCCTCTCGACGAGAGACTCGCCGATCGGGACGACGGAGGCGCCGGCCGGCGCCATGATCTTCACCTGGTCGGAGTTCATCGCGCGGAAGAGCTTCTCGCTCTCCTCGGGCGTGACGCGCCGCGGCTTCGTCTCCGGCGCGACGCCGGCGAGCTTGCAGAGCTCCGCGGCCACCCGGGGCGAGACGCGCGAGAACTCGGCCTTGAGGAACCCCGCCACGTTCCGGGACTTGGTGGACTGGAGCATCTTCAAGAGGAGCCCCAGCTCGACGCCGCGCGGGTGCGGCTTGATCTCCTGGGGCGACGGGGGCAGCTCCTTCGTCGTCCGCTCGTACTCGCGCTTCTCGCCGTCGGGGGCGACGTAGTGGATCGTCGCGTGGGGGTTCGCGATCGAGGTCTCGGCCACGTACTCGTCCACCGAGCGGGCGCCGCGCTGGTACTTCGCCTCGAGCTCCATCTCGACGCGGGTCCCCGTCGTCCAGGGGACCTCGGTCTCCTTGTCGGAGACGATCTGCGGCGCGTTCTTCCGCATGTCAATCTGCATCACGACCTCGTGCGCGGGCTTCTTCGGCGCGGGCTTCGTCACGATCCGCATGGGCTTGCCCGTCGTGAGCTGCGCGTAGAGGCCGGCCGCCGAGATCCCGATCCCCTGCTGGCCGCGCGCCATCCGGCGCCGGTGGAACTTCGAGCCGTAGAGGAGCTTCCCGAAGACGTTCCCGATCTGGTTCCGGACGATGCCCGGCCCGTTGTCCTGCACGGCCATCCGGAAGCGGTCCTCCGCGAGCTGCGCGATCTCGACCCAGATCTCCGGGAGCAGCCCCGCGTCCTCGCAGGCGTCGAGCGAGTTGTCCACGGCCTCCTTCACGGCGGTGAGGAGCGCCTTCCGGGGGTTGTCGAAGCCGAGGAGGTGGCGGTTCTTGGTGAAGAACTCCGAGACCGAGATCTCGCGCTGGAGCCTCCCGAGGGCCGTCGCGTCGAGGCGGCCGCCCTTGCCCTTGCGGGGGGCGCCCTCCGGCGCGGCCTCGGCGGCCTCCATGGCGGGCGCGACCGGCTCGGGCGGCGGCGGGGCCGCCTTCGGGGCCGCCCCCGGCGCCGGGAGCTTCGGGGCCGGGGGCTTCGAGGCCTCCGGCTTCGATCCGGCGATCGGCCTCCCCATCGGCAGCTCGAGCTGGTCCGCCGCGCGGACCTTGGCCTTCCTCCCGCTCGCCGAAGATCTGGGTTTCGTCGCCACGGCTGCTCCGCTCACGGTGAGCCTCTCCGATCCGCCCGGGGGACGTCAACGCCGCCCGGACGCGCGGCGCGCGCCCGCCAAGCCCCGGCCGAGGCTGGACGATTCATAAAGCATGACTCATCTACCATGACTCGGGTGAGGATGCAACCCCGCCCGATAGGCGCAGCAGGCCGACCCCCGGCGGTCCGCGCCGCTCTCGATGAAGGCGGATGGCCCGCAGGCCGCGGACTCAGAGAGGCGCGGCACTGGCAGTCGCTCCTCGGTCGTCGGCATGGGCGTTGCTGTCATGACTCCGGTGCTCGCACGTGCGAGCGCCGGATGGACGGCGAAAAGGTGCACACGCACGGTGCAGAGCGGCGACGGGGGCGGAGGCCCGACCGGCCCGTCGCCATCCCGGCCCTGCTGGGCCTCGCGTTCGCGCTCGGGTCCGCCCTCCTGGGCTCCTGCGGCTTCGCGGTCGCGTGGGGGACAATGGCGGGGGCCGCGCGACCGGCCGGCGTCCCCTCCGGTGCGGGCGGCTCCGGCCCCCTCGCCGGCGTCCCGGCTCCGTGGAGCTCGCTCACCCCCGCCGAGGACGATCCCCTCGACGAGCTCCGGGGCCAGGCCGTCGAGGCCCCCGACGCCGGGCCTCTCGATCCGGTCCTCCCTCCGCCCTCGGTCCGTTGCTCGGACGCCGAGGCATGGGGCCGCTCGGTCCCTTCCCCGGGGTTCCTCGATCGGCAGATCGCCGCGACCCGAGGGGTGGGCCTGCTCGTCCTCGCGCCGATCGGGACCACGGCGGCCGCGGCCGCGCTCGCGGCGCTCGCCATCGCGTTCTCCCGCGCGGCCCGGCGCGAGATCCAGGCGAGCGCGGGGGCGCTCCGGGGTACCGCGGGCGCCGAGGTGGCCCGGGTCGTGGGGATCGTGGCGCTGGCGGGCGCACTGCTCGAGGGCGGCGCGGTGGTCGCCCTCTCCCTCGTGGACCACGACGCCCGGGACGCGCGCGACCGGGCCTGGGCGGAGGCGCTCACCGCGGAGGTTCTCGGGGCTCCGACCGCCGATCCCCGGGAGCGCGCGCGCCGGCTGGGGACCGTCCTGGCACGCGCCCCGGACACGCCCGCCGCCCGCCTCGCCCGCGGGCGCCTCCTCTGGCTCGCAGGGGACGGCCGCCGCGCCGAGTCCGAGCTGCGGCGCGTGCCGATCCGCTCCCCGTCGGGAGTCCCCGCGCTCCTCCTGCGCGGCCTCGACGCCGCCTTCCGCCGGCGCGTGAGCGTCGCGCGCTCCCTCCTCGGGACCGTCGCGGCCCACGGGACGGGGGACGAGACGGCCTGCGCCGTGAGCGTCCTCGCCGGGCTCGGCGGCGACTGGGACGGCGCCCGCTCCTCCGCTGCCGGGGTCGGCGGTAGTGAGGCGGCCCTCGTCCGCGCCTGGATCGCCCGGACCGCTCCGCCTCGCGACCTCGCCGCGGCCGAGCGCGCCTACGGCGAGGTCCTGCGCGCGGTCGGGGAGTCGGCCTGGATCCAGCTCGAGCGGGCGCGATGCCGGCGGGCCCTCGGGGACGAGGTCGGTGCGCGGGCAGATGCCGCGGCCGCCGCGGCCCAGCGGCCCGGCTACGCCGACGACCTGATCCTCTCCGGCCAGGATCACGTCCGCTGGGAGGACCTCGAGACGGCCGAGGTGGAGCTGGCGGCCGCTCGCCTGCTCGGGCCCACGGATCCATTCACGCTCTCCACGGGCGGCGTGCTCGCGTACTGGGTCCACGACTACCAGGCAGCCCTCGAGATGTTCGACGAGTGTCTCCGGCGAGGACCGGACAGGGCCGGGATCGCGGCCGTCCGGTTCTGGCGGGACGACTGCGCGCAGAAGCTCGGAGTCCGCAAGCTCTCGTCACCGCGCTGAAAGTTCCTTCCGGACTCGGTGCTCCGGGGTCCGCCGGTGCGGACGCAACGCGCGACGGCTCCGAACGTTGCGGAGCAGCGCGGGAAGCGCCCACGGCACCCCTGTTGCATGCTTCGGATCCTGGCCTCCGCCCCGCGGCGGCCCCATAATCCGCCCGCCGTGACCGTCCACTGTCCCTTCTGCATCCAGTCCTTCGATCCGGGCCCGGCTGCGGACCCGGCGCGGCTCCGCTGCCCTTCGTGCGGGCGGGTCTTCAACATGACGGAGCGGGAGACGAAGAGCCTCCCGGGCATGCCGCCGGAAGGGGTCGAGCCGCCGCGCGACCTCGCGCCGGGGACGGTGATCGGCGGCTACAGGATCCTCGAACGGATCGGCCGAGGCGGCATGGGAGTCGTCTACAAGGCCGTCCAGGAGTCTCTCGACCGCATCGTCGCGCTCAAGATCCTCCCGCCGTCCCTCGGGCGCGATCCCCAGTTCCGGGAGAGGTTCGAGCGCGAGGCGCGGTCGCTCGCGACCCTCTCCCACCCGAACGTCGTCTCGATCATAGACCGGGGGGTCGAGGAGGGGCTCCACTTCATCGTGATGGAGTACGTGGACGGCGTGAACCTCCGCCAGGTGCTCTCGGCCGGGGGGCTCTCGACGGCCGAGGCGCTCACGATCGTGCCGAAGCTCTGCGCCGGGCTCGCCTACGCCCACGAGCGCGGGATCGTCCACCGCGACGTGAAGCCCGAGAACATCCTCCTCGACCGGTCCGGGAACGTGAAGATCGCCGACTTCGGCCTCTCGCGGATCGTCGGGAACCTCGAGAGCCGCGGCCGCATCACGGGGACGCAGGTCGTGATGGGAACCTACGACTACATGGCTCCCGAGCAGCGCGAGCGCTCGCGCGACGTGGACCACCGGGCCGACCTCTACTCGCTCGGGGTCGTCGTCTACGAGATGCTCACGGGGGAGCTGCCGATCGGGCGGTTCCCGCCGCCGAGCCGCCGCCGGCCCGAGGTGGACGCGCGGCTGGACGACGTCGTCCTCCGGACGCTCGAGAAGGACCCGGCCCGGCGGTTCCAGCGCGCGAGCGAGATCGCCTCGGAGGTGGAGAGGATCGCGGGGACGGGTGCGGCGCCCGGGCCGGCCGGGGCGGCCTGGCCGGCGGCGCCCCCGTCCGCGGGGCCCGCGGGGGAGGACGCCGCGCTCGACGCGGTCCCCACCGGCCCGCGCCTCTCGCGGCTCGCCGTCGTCTCGTTCGCGCTCGGGCTCATCTCGGTCGGGGCGATCCCGCTGCTCTGCTGCGGGGGAGCCCTGTTCCTCGGGGCGGCCCGCGCCGGCCCCCCGATCCCGCCGGCCCCGGTGGCGGCCCCGGCCGCGGCGAGGACGCCGACGCCGCTCCCTCCGGCCCCGGACGCGCCGGACGCGAAGGACCCGGGCGACGGGGGTGGGGGGGGCTAGGCGATGGCGTTCGATCCCGCGGGCACCGTCCTCTCGCTCCTCCTCCTCGCGCTCCTGCTCGCGGCGGCGATCGGCGCCGTCGTGACGGGGGTCTCGGCGCGGAGGAGTATCGCCCGCAACGCCGACGAACTCCGCGGGGGCGGGCTCGCGGTCGCGGGGATCGTGCTCGGGAGTCTCGGCCTCCTCCTCTGTGTGGGCGGGTCGGCGCTCGTGCTCCTCCTCGCGATGCGCGAGGCTCGGATAGCCCGGGCGGAGGAGGAGACGGCCGCCCTGGCCGCTCCCGTGCCCGCCGTCCCCGCGCCCGCCGCGCCGGGGACGCCCCGAAGGACCCGGTGAAGCGGGCCTTCTTCCACTCCGGCGCCTGGGCCCTCGCGTCCGGCGGCCCAGGCTCCGGGACGCCGGCGGCGCCCCCGCCGGCTCCGGCCGATCCGCGCGCGGAGGCCGGCCGCCTCGCGGCCGTGCTCGCGTCCGAACCTGCGCGGCACGACCTCCGCGTGGATCGCGGGCGGCTCCTCTGGAGGCTCGGCGAGGGCGAGGAGGCTCGCGCGGAGTGGGCGCGCGTCCCCGAAGGGGCCCCGGAGCGTCCCGCGGCGCGCCTCGCTCTCGGCCTCGAGCGGCTGTTCTCCTTCCACGGGGGCGAGGCCGTCGCCGACCTGGAAGCCGGGGCGTCCGCCCCCGGCCGCGACGGGGCCCTCGCCCGCGGGACGCTCGCGATTCTGCGCGAGCAGTGGGCAGCCGCCCGCGATCTCCTGCGACCGCTCGAGGGATGGGAGGCAGGGCTCCTGCGCGCCTGGATCGAGAGTCGCGACCCGGCCGGGGCACCGGCGACCGCGGTCCGCGAGTACGAGGCGGCGCTCCGCGACGGGCCGCGCCTCGCCTGGGCGCTCGCCGAGATGGGTCGGGCCCGTGCCCGGCTCGGGGACCACCTCCGCGCCATCGAGGACTACTCCGAGGCGCTCCGGGCGAAGCCCGACTTGGCCGAGGCCTACCTGAACCGCGGGAACGCGCGGCGCGAGCTCAAGCTCGACACGCTCGCGGTCGAGGACTACTCGGCGGCCCTCCGCTCCCGGCCCGACTTCCCCGAGGCCCTGAACAACCGCGCGCTCTCGCGCTCGACCCTCGGCGACCGGCGCGGGGCGGAGGAGGACTTCTCGGCGGCCGTGCGGCTCAGGCCCGACTTCGCCGAGGCCTGGTACAACCGCGGCGTCCTCCGGATGGAGGGGCGGGACCTCGGGGGCGCCATCGAGGACTTCCGGGCCGCGCTCCGGCACCGGCCGAACCTCGGCGCGGCGATGCTGGACTTGGGCTACTCCCTCCGGGCGAGAGGGGACTGGCAGGGAGCGGCCGAGTGGCTCCGGCGGTTCGTCGCGCACGCCCCCGGCCATCCCGGGGCCGCCGAGGCGCGCTCGGCGCTCGAGGAGTGCGAGAGGAAGGGATCCGGCCGGTAGCCCGGGTCCGTCCGTGGCGGCATGATAGGGCGATGCCCGTGACCCCGCGGATCTCCTCGCTCGCCTTCGTCGCGCTCCTTGCCGGCTGCGGCGGCGGCGCCGAGCCGGACCCGGGCGCGCCCGGCGAGCCCCGCGATCCCGATGCGGCCCCCGCCGAGACCGCGCCCGCGCCGGACCCGGCCGCGGCGGCCGACGCGCTCGCCGCCCGCGCCCACCGGCTCGCCCCCGTGGACGCGCGCGGGGCCGCGGCCCTCCTCGGGGAAGCCCTCGCGAGTTCCCCCGACCGCCACGTCTGGCGCCTCGAGCGGGGCCGCCTCCTCTGGGGGCTCGGGGACGGCGCGGGGGCGCGGGCCGAGTGGGCCCGGGTCCCCCCGGATGCGCCCGAGTCGGGCGAGGCCCGGCTCTTCCTCGGCCTCGAGGCCCTCTTCCGCCTCGACGCGAAGGGCGCCGCGCCCCACCTGGAGGCCGCGCGGGGCGGCGGTGGGCCGACGGAGATCCTCTCCCGGGGCGCGCTCGCCGTCGCGAAGAGCGACTGGAAGGGGGCGCGGGAGGCCCTCCGCGTGATCCCGGGCTGGGAGGCGGCGCTGCTGCGCGGCTGGGCCGAGACCTCCGACCCCTCGGGGGATCGCGCCGCCGCCGTGCGGGAGCTCACGGTCGCCCTCTCGGAGGGGATCGCTTTCGGCTGGGTCCTCGCCACGCGCGGGGACCTCCGCCGGGGGCTCGGCGATCTCGCCGGGGCGATCGCGGACTACGGCGAGGCCCTGAAGCTCTCGCCGAAGGACGCCGACGCGTGGCTCGGCCGCGGGCTCGCCCGCCTCCAGACGGGCGACACGGCGGGCGCGCGCGAGGACCTCACCGTCGCGCTCAGGCTCCGCCCGGCCGACTTCGAGGCCCTGGTGGCGCGCGCCGCCGCGCGACGGGAGCTCGGCGACCTGCGCGGCGCCGTCGAGGACGGGACGGCCGCCCTGAAGCTCCGCCCCGAGAACCCGGGCGCCCTCCTCGAGCGCGGCGCGGCGCGGGCGGACCTCGGGGACCTCCGCGGGGCGGCCGACGACTACACGACGGCCCTGCGGCTGCGGCCCGAGCTCGTCGAGGCTCTGATCGGCCGCGGCCGGGTCCGGGTCTTGGAGAAGGAGTACCGCCGGGCCACGCTCGACCTGGGGGAGGCCCTCCGGCTGCGGCCCGGGAGCGTCGAGGCGCTGAACCTCCGGGGGCAGGCGCGGCGATTGATGGGCGACGGGAACGGCGCGATCGAGGACCACAGCGAGGCGCTGCGACTCAAGCCCGACGACCCGACGACGCACCACGAGCGCGGCCAGGCCTGTCTCGTGATCGGGGACCTGCGGGGCGCGACCGAGGACTTCCAGGCCGCCGTCCGCGCGAAGCCCAAGTGGCCCGATCCCCACGCCTCGCTCGGGCTCGTCCGGAAGGCGCGCGGGGACCTGCACGCGGCGTCCGAGTCGCTCAAGGAGTTCCTGCGGCTGGCCCCGAGCCACCCGCGCGCCGACGAGATCCGCAAGCGCCTCGCCGAGGTCGAGCACCACTCGGAGGCCGGGAGCGAGAGGCCGGAGCCGAAGGGGAAGAAGTAGCCTCCGCTCACCGTCCCTCGCCCCGGAGTGTGCGCTCGCACTCGGCGAGCGCCCGGCGGACCTCGCCGGCCCGCGGGTGCCCGGGCGCGATCCGCAGGAACTCCCCGTAGGCGGCCGCCGCCCCGCGCAGGTCGCCCCGGGCCGCGAGGAGGGTGCCGAGGATCTCGCGCGGGGCCGAGTCGGCCGGAGACAACCGGCAGGCGGCCCGCGCGTCCTCCTCCGCGTCCGCCGGGCGCCCGCTCTCGATCAGGGCCACGGCGCGGCTCGCCCGCGCTTCCGGGAGGTCGGGGGCCAGTCGGACCGCGGCGTCGTAGTCCTCGATCGCTCCGGGGAGGTTGCCGAGGGCCCGGCGGGCGTTCCCCCGGTTCACGTGGGCCTGCGGGAATTCGGGCCGGAGGCGGAGCGCCTCGGTGAGGGCCTCGGCGGCCCCCGCCGCGTCGCCCACCGCGTACAGCTCCGTCCCGACGGAGTAGTGCGCGTTCGCGTCGCCCGGCTGGAGCCGCGCCTCCTCGCGGAAGTCCGCGATGGCCCCGCCGAGATCTCCGAGCCTCCGCCGCGCAAGGCCTCGATTGTGGTACGCGCTCGGATCCCCGGGGTCGCTCCGGATGGAATCCGTGTAGTCCTCGATCGCGCCCGCGAGGTCCCCGAGGTGCTGCCGCGCGTTGCCGCGGTTGTAGAGGGCCGCCGCGTGCCCGGGCCGCCGCGAGAGCACCGTCGTGAAGTCCTCGATGGCCCTCCGGGATTCCCCGAGCTTGTCATGGGCCGACCCGCGATGGACGAGCGCGGGCAGGTACTCGGGATGGAGCCGGAGGGCCGTCGTGTAGTCGGCGACCGCCCCTCGGAGGTCGCCCGTCGCCGCCCGCGCCATGCCTCGCTTCTCGTAGGCCCAGGCGAACGGAGTGCCCGCCGCGAGGGCGCGGTCGTACTCCTGGATCGCTCGCCTCCGGTCTCCGGCCGGATCCTGTCCCTCGACGTACCCCCGGAGGAGCGCCGCGAGCCAGTCCTCGAGGTCCTCGAGCTCCCGGCGCGCCTCGGTCCATCGCTTCTGCATCGCGGCCCTGAGCGCGCGGACGAGACGCGCCTCGGTCCCGGCACCGTCCGCGAGGTGCGAGAGCGGGACCATCTCGCCCCGGGGGCCGATCCCCTCTTCGTGCTCGCGGAAGACGACGAGGAGCCCCGTGAGGAGCTCGGCCCGCGCGGATTCGGGCGCACCGACGGGGATCCGCCCCCACTCCTCGCGCGCCCCCTCGGCGTCGCCGACCGCCCAGAGGAGCAGCCCCCGCTCGATCCGCCAGTCGTGCCGGGCCGGCTCCCCGTTCAGGGCTTGGCCGAGGAGCCTCGCGGCCTCGCCCGGGTCCGAGGTTGTGAGCGCCGCGGCGCGCCGGGCGAGTCTCTCGGCGGCCGCGCCGGAGCCCGCCGTGGCCCCGTCGAGGGGACTTGCCGGGCCCGGCCCGCCCTGGGTCGCGGCGATCGCGACGGCCCACGCGGCCGCGCCCGCTGCCACCGCCACCACCACCGCCCGTCGCCGCCGCCGGTTCCGGGGCCGGGCCAGAGGCCGGGTCCCCGCGAGGAGCCGGGACAGGTCGCCGCGGAGCCCGCCCGCGTCGGGGTACCGATGCCGGGGCTCCTTCGCGAGGGCGGCCTCCAGGACCCACCCGATCCCGCGCGGGAGGGCGGGATCGAGCCTCC
>JAKEIC010000161.1 GCA_022614695.1 Planctomycetales bacterium
AGGGTTCCGTCCCCCGTCACGTCCGCGCACTGGATCGCCTGGCCGGACGCGTTTCCGAGCTGGTCGCTCGCGACGGCTCCCGAGACTCGCAGGATTGCTAAGGGCGTCCCGGATGGGGTGGTGCTCCCGGCCCAGACGTAGAGCGCGCCCGTGTTCACCGTCCCGCCGATGTCGGCCAGGGATGCCCCGGCGACGACGTCCAGGATCCCGTCCCCCGTCACGTCCGCGACCACGATCGCCGAGCGACTCGGGGCGCCGACGACGTGAACCGGGACCGCGAGCGTCGTCCGAAGCGACGGCACGACATTGTCGTTCGCCTGGAAGAGGAGCCAACGCAGCCCTCCCCATTCTGGTGTCACGGTCCACCGCGCGGCCACGGTACCTGGCGACGAGGCCCCCGAGAGGGGGTCGAAACTGCACGCGGGCGGCGGGTTCAGGAGCCGCAGGGAGACCGAGTCTCCGTTCGGATCGGTCGCCGTGACGGTGAACCTGACCGTGGTCCCGATGAAGACCGTCCGGAACGACGTGAGGCTGGTTGTGATCGCGGGAGGACCGTCGTAGGTGAACCCGCCCGGGAGGGCCCCGGATTGCCCGTCGGGATTCGTGACCACGACCGTCCTCGCGCCCGCCGTGCCTGCCGGAGTCACGGCGGTTAACTGGAAGGCCGAGACGAACACGACGCTCGTCGCCGCGGTGCCGCCGATCGTCACGGTCGCGCCCGGCCGGAAGGACGACCCGCTGATTGTGATCGCGGCTCCGCCTCCGGTGGACCCTGCGCTCGGCGCCACCGCGGCGATCGTGGGGGGCGACACGTAGGTGAACCCGTTCCCCAGCGCCCCGGACTGCGTGTCGGGATTCGTGACCACGACCGTGACCGGGCCCAGGCTCCCCACGGGGGTGACGGCCGTGAGTTGGGTTGCCGAGACGAAGACGACGCTCGTCGCGGCCGCTCCGCCGATGGTGACCGTCGCGCCGCTCTGGAACGCCGAGCCCGTGATCGTCACCGCCGTCCCGCCGGCCGTCGAACCGAACGAGGGCACGACCGCGGTCAGGACCGGCGGGGACGCCGGGGCCGACGGCCCCTGCTGCACGACAATCTTCTTCTCGGTGCAGCCGACCGCGGCTGCGGCGACGGCGGCCACGAGACAGGCGAGGGCGGTGGTATGGCGCATAAGTCTCCCCGCGGCCGAGGCGGCCGCTCCAGGTTCCCGAATCGAGATCACAGCACGGGCCGCCGCATCATCATGGTCTTGCTTCTCTCCGCCATCTTCGGGCGGGGCTCGTGCCTATTCCTTCCTACTCCCGGGGACCCCGAGCGTTCCTTGGATAGACCCGCGAGCAGGACACCGATCTTCAGGCCCGTGCTCATCGCGTCTCCGTTCGGGGACTCTCTCCCCGTCTGCAAACCGGTTCGCCCTCCATCACAGGGCCCGCAAGTCCCGAGTGTCCCCGCGCACCTTCGCGCGCTCTCAGGGTCGCGGCCACGGCCGAGGGTCCCAAAGAGAGCCCACCTGGGCCCGCAGGGCCATCGAGGCACTCCAAGACCGGCCAGCGGAGGACGCCGGCCCTGGCGGCGATCCCAGCGACTCCTGGATCAGAGGGGCTCGAGATCCGGACGACATCCACACCGCGGAGCCCCGCCGGGATCGGGCTCCCGGAGGTCACGTAGAGCCGAGCCCAGGGCGCAGGGCCGGCCTCTTCCTCTCTCGCTGCTCCTCCGGCTGCGGCAGGCGCTCCCGCAGTCGGTTCAGTCCAGCAGACCGTACCCCGGAATCGGGACCGATCCTCGCGGATCACGTCGGCCCACTGGCTCCGGACGCTGAGCTGCGAGGCGCCCCACGCGAGCCCGATCACGGCCTCTACGACCCCGATGACGGCTGCCACCTCCCAAGGCTGCCGAAACGACCTCTTGTCCTCGTCCGTCAGTATGGGATCGGAATTGATCGAGGAAATCACGGCCGCGCTGAGGAGTGCCAGGATCGCGCCCTGCCCCATGACACCCATTCCGACGGCGCCTGAGACGGTCGCCTTCCGCTTCTGGGACTGGGCGTACAGGATGCGGTCCGGCGCGCTTGCCCAGCTTGTGTCGCGACCAGGCGGCGCGATGCAGCCCATCGTGAGGGGAAGGACGAGCATCCCAATGACCGCGCGGCTCCGATCCATCGTCGTCCCTCCTGGTCCCCAGTGGACCTGCGGAGCGTTCGCGACCGCGAGCGGGTGCCGGGATCCTCGCAGGAGCGCACACTCCGAACGCCGCGACGACAGATCAAGCGTCGTGCCGTTCGGCGTGACTCCCGACCTCTGCGTGACCGACAACCACCGAGCCCGGCCCTCGGGCAAGAACTCCCCGGCCGAGGCAGATCTTGGCGGGAGGAATTGCCCCGCCCCCGGGAGCGCCCCTACCGTTCCTGGAGTTCTCCCGAAAAGAACTGCCCCACCGCGATCGACTCTTCCCGCCGCGCCGCCAGCGGAACGCACTGAAATCGCTTCGCGATGCTCGCCTTGCTACCCCGCCAGGTGCGCCCATTGCGCACACTCGAAGACCGGGAATTCCGCGCGGGGGGCGTCGGGCCGGGATCCGCTTCCACCAGTTTCTTGGTGTGCCGGCACGCTGCCGCGGAGGCGTCGGCCCACGAGAGCCTGCCCGAAACATGGACACGGGCTGTCCCGAGCTCGCGCCCGGGCCAGCCCGTCTCAGGGGACGGCAGACCATCCAGGACTAGGCGAGGTTGCTGGCCTCCCTCCCGACCCGATGGCCGCGGGCGACCTCGCCGCACACCTGCTGCGGGATGGTGGAAGGAGCCTGCGCCATGGGCCGCGAGGACTCTCCACTCGCGAGATGGGGCACGCGACCCTCCGAGCCTCCACCCATCCGAACATCGCAGCAGCAACAGGACCGCGCCCCCTGTGAGAGCAGCGCAACGAGCGCCGCGGACAACGCCATCTTCACGCGCTTCATATGATCCTCCTCCTTGCCGGGCTCCTGGGCCGCGGCTGATCGGCTGAATCTCAAAGCCCGTGCCGCGTTGCTGGGGCCCCGGTGCGGTCCAGCTGCTGGACAAGTCGAACGAGGCCGCCGATGGCCAGAGAGGTTCGCCAGTTGAGCCTCTCGTCACTAATGAGTCCTACTCTCGAGAGCGAGCCCTCGCCGGGCGGGTGAAGGTCCCAGCGACGTGAGTCCGGCTCTCACTCGATCCGCCACCGCGCAGGGTGGTTCGAGGGTAGTGAGTACCGCGGGGGAGCAACCTTGTCCGGGAGAAGTTGCTGAGCTCAAGAAGCGCGGCGCGCGTCTCTAACTGGACCCCTTGCCAGTTAGACGGACCCGCGCCCGCGCGGCGATGAGTTCCTCCGTGAGCCCCAGGGCGCGGACGAGCTTCCGGAGTGTCTTCGGGGCGCTCCGATCCCAGAAAGGCGCGATCCGATCGAAGTCGCCTCCGAACTCCGCGATGAGCGCGGCGAGCCAGGTCCTCCGCGCGTAGTCCACGTGGGCAGGGCACTCCGGCGGACGGGCTACGTGCTCGGGCTTGGTCCGCCGGATCTGCGACCGGAGGCGCGCCACGTCTATGACGGGGCCCTCCTCCGGGGAAGCCCCGTCTGCCTCAGGAGCCCCGGAGCCCTCAGAGGCCGGCGATGGGGGAGTCCCCTTCCTCGCGAGTGCGAGGCGGATGTCCCGGGGCAAGTCGTCCACCGTGATCTCTTCTCTCTCGGACATAGCGGCTGCATGCCGCAGCGCGTGATCCAGCTCGCGGATGTTCCCGGGCCAGTCGTACTGAGCGAGCGAGGCGGCGAGGCCGGGCGCGAGGCGATGGGTGGGGAGGCCGCTCGCTCGGGCGTGCCGGCCGAGGAGGTACTCCGCGAGCGAGGCCACGTCCTCGCGCCGCTCGCGCAGGGGAGGGAGCAGGACCGGGATGACGTTCACGCGATAGTAGAGATCCTGGCGGAACTTCCCTGCGGAGACGAGTTGCTCGAGGTTCCGGTGGGTGGCCATCACGATCCGCACGTCCACCTGCGTGTCCTGGGTTCCCCCGAGGCGACGGAACCGGCCGGTCTCGAGGACCCGGAGGAGCTTCGCCTGCAGTTCGGGAGACGCGTCGCCGATCTCGTCTAGGAAGATGGTCCCGCCGTCGGCGAGCGAGAAGAGGCCCTGCTTCCGCTCCGAGGCGCCGGTGAATGCCCCCTTCTCGTGACCGAAGAGGTCGGACTGGATCATGTTGTCGCTGCCGATGTCCGACGCGAGCCCCACCTCCACGAGCGGCCGGTCCCGCCGCGGAGACAGCTCGTGGATCCGCTTCGCGACGTGGCTCTTCCCCGTCCCCGACTCTCCGCGAAGGAGGACGATCTCGTGGGTGCGGCTCGCCCGCCGGAGCTTCTCCCAGGTCTCGCGCATTCGGGGCGAGGTGAGGATGAGGTTGCTCTCGAACCGCTGAGCTGCCTCGGCGTCCTCTGCCCGCACCTTGATCTGGGTGATGTACCCAAGGAGGGTCGCGATGAGCGCGGGGTAGGAGAACTCCGGCGCGGGGCCGATGGGGAGGTGGATCGCGCCCCGGAGCCCCTCGCGGATCGCTCGCGCGCGGTGAGGGGCGTAGCCGGCCACGAGCCGCTCGGCGAGCGCGTCGAGCGCGCCGGCGATGATGTCGAGGCTGTTCTGGAAACACGCCTCCACCTCGAGCCCGTAGCCGGCGAGGTAGGACGCCATCGCCTGGGGATCGCGATACGCGAGCCCGAACCGGATCTCCTCCGGACCGAAGAGGACGTCGGTCGCGTACTTTTCCCCGGCAGTCAGCACGATCTTCTGCTGGACGGCCTCCGCGAACCGCATCCTGAAGTCGCCGGGCTTGGCGAGCGCGAGTTGCAGGACGTCGTAGAGCCCCTCCGTCAGGTAGGCGCCCATGAACCGTCGCCCTGCCTCGAAGCAGAGCTTCGGGCCGAATGCCGGGGGGACGAGCTGCTGGCCGAATGCGTAGAGCTGTTGGAGCTGGTGGTAGAAGACCGAATGGCGCGTGCGCGCGATCGTCGCGCCGTACGCCGCGGACCCCTCCGGACTGTCCCGGAGGCCCCGGGCGACGACCGCCTCGGCGGCTCCGAGGTCCGGACGTTGGTGGACGATCTCCTGAGCGACCGCCCAGGCCGAAGCGAACGGGCTACGGTCGTCCCGGGTCCGCTCGACGGAGTCAATCGCGCTCGGGGTGCTCCCCATTCTCCGTTCCTTGGCGGCCGGTGCCGCCTGTATGCCGCGGGGGCGCGAGCAGGCAGCATGCCGGACTCCGCCCCGCGGCCCGGGCCCGACGCGTGGCAGATCCTACCCCGCCCGGGGAACTTCTCTCGGGAGGAGTTCCCGCGAGATCGGATCCGACGCGCGGCGGGAGGGCACCCGCGCGAGCCGGCGCGCGTCGTCGCTCGCGGCACGGCCCGTGCTCCGTCTCCGCGCGACTCGGTCGGGGCCGTCGCCCCTTGCTCCGGCCGGCTCACGGAAGGAGCCTACGATGGAACTGTTCGAGAAGCTGGCGGCCAGCATGGCCTTCGGGGCCCTCCTGATCGGCTGCACCGACAGCCAGCGCAAGCGCGAGTCGGCCCTGCCGCCCGCGCCGCCCACGGTCCTTGCGGCGCAGGTCCTGTCGCCGCAGTGCGTCTGGGTGACCTGGAACGACCGTTCGTCCGACGAGCACGGATTCCACATAGAGCGCGCAATGGGGACCGCCCCGCAAGGGCTCCTCTTCGAGCGGGTTCGCGCTACTGGTCCCAACGAGACGACCTACGTGGACGCCGGCCTCGAGCCGACCCGGACCTACCATTACCGTGTCCGCGCGTTCGGCCTGCATGGGACGTCCCTCTACACCGAGACAATCTCCGTCACCACCCCCCTGGAGCCGGCGACGAACGTCTCGGCGGCATTCCTCCCCGACGCCCGGGTGAACGTCTCGTGGACGCCGGGCGCCGGCGCGTGGTCTTTCGTGATCGAGCGGTCAACGGACGCCGCCAGCTTCTCCGCCATCGCATCCCAGAAGTCCCCGGGCTCGACGTGGGTCGATTCCAACGTCTCGGCGTCTACCACTTACACCTACCGCGTGCGCAGCGTGAGCGAGGATGGCCGTTCGACGACCTCCGCGCCGGCGACCGTCGTCACGCCCGGGCCGCCTCCTCCGCCCTCGGCGCCGTCCGACCTGCGCGCCACACGCGGTGCAGGCGCGACCGTCACGCTCTCCTGGCGCGACAACTCGACGGACGAGAGCGGGTTCGATGTCGAGCGCAGCGGCGACGGCGGCGGCACGTGGGTCAATGCCGCCCGACTCGCGCCGGGCTCCATCTCGTATGTGGATGCGTCCGCCCCCGACAGCGCCGCGATCCTCTATCGCGTTTCGGCCACGAACGCGTGGAGCCGCTCCTCCTTCACGACGACGGGGATCGAGCGTACGGAGCCCGGGACCTGGACCGCCCTCCAGGGATCGGCGACCGGAGCGGGACTCGGCCGTCCCAGGGTCAACTCCTGGATAAGCGCCCCTTCGATCGCGGCAGGCGCCTCGGGGTTTCTCTACGTAGTTTGGGTCGATGGGGGGGATTATCCCGCTCAGGTCCGGCTGTTGAAGTGGGACGGAACGACCTGGGTCGCCCTCGGCGGCTCCAACAGCACCGGCGGGCTTAGCCAGAGTGCCGGCTGGACCACCACCTTCCACCCGATCGTGCGAACCGACTCGCTGGGCCGCCCCGTCGTGGCGTATTGGGGCGGTGACGCACAGGGCGGCGGACTCCTCGTCAAGCGGTGGACCGGTGTGGCATGGGAGCCGGTCGGCGCCGGAGTAGTCGGGGTCGGGGATACTAATGGCAACGGCGTCGGTTTGGGGCTGGATGCGTCCGATCAGCCAGTGGTCGCGTGGTCGTGTCGAGACGCGATTCGCGTGCGGCGGTGGAACGGCGCGGCGTGGAACGATGTCGGCGCGTCCGTGGGAAGCGCGCGGCATGCCTGCCGGCCCTCCGTCGCCCTTGTGGCGGACCAACCCGTCGTCGCGTGGCACGAGTACGGCTCGATCCATGTGCACCGCTGGACTGGTGAGGCCTGGTCCGCGATGCCGGCGGTCACGCGTGCCGGCGACGGCCAGAGCCCCGCTGTCGCGACCGACCCCGCCGGCCGGCTCGGCATCTGTTGGACGGACAACTCCTCCGGCAGTTGGCAGATCCGATTCAAGCTGTGGGACGGAAGCGCGTGGACAGAGCTGGCCGGCTCGGGCTCCGGCCGCGGCGTGACCGACATGGCCGGCTCCACGTTCCTGACTCCCGCGCTCGTCTTCGACGCCGCGGGCAGGCCCATCGTCGCCGCCCAGATGCTGAGCGGCACGCCCCAGATGCTGAGCGGCACGACCAACCCGGTCGATCCGATCTTCGTGCGCCGGTGGAATGGCTCCGCTTGGAGCGGTCTCGACAACTCCGCGACAACGGGGATCAACGGCGACAATCCCGGCCCCAGCGGCTGGACGCTTTGCCCCTCGATCGCGGTCGATACCCAGGGCCGCCCTGCCGTCGTCTGGTACGACACGACGGTCCCCGGCTGCGGCATCTACTTGAAGAAGTGGAACCCGGCGCCATAGGCAGAGTGAGAGGAAAGTGAAGAGTGGAATGCGCGGCCTCGTCGAGAAGAAGAGCTGGACTTGAACTGCGAGAGAGCGTTGCTCTGGGTCTCCTCCGAACCTCCAGCCTATCGCACTCACGAACGCCGCCTTCGTAGGCGGACGTATAATGAGAGACCATGATGATGGCAGGTTTCCGAGGGATGGTTGCCGGTCGCCTGAACGCCCGGACAGGCAGCGGCTCGGATCGTTGCCGGGCGAACAGGAGGCAGGAATGAGGCGCTGGGTGCTTGTCTTCCTCGTCACCGCGGTCGCGTCATCCTGCAGTGAGCGCGGCGGCGACGCACCAGCCCTTCCCTCGCCCTCGCCGGCGGTCCCCGTGACGGTCCGCGTTTCGGTTGATTCCGCCGGGGCGCAGGCGACCGGGACGAACGGGAACAGCTACACCTACGCCCGTTCCATCTCGTCGGACGGGAGCTACGTCGCGTTCGATTCGTATGCGACGAACCTCGTGGCCGGGGACACCAACGGGCTGACCGACGTGTTCGTCCGCGACAGAATCCTCAACACGACGACGCGCGTCTCGGTCAATTCCGCCGGAGCACAGGCGACGGGCACGAGCGCGGGCCCCTCCATCTCGTCAGACGCGCGCTACGTGGCGTTCTTCTCAGATGCGTGGAACCTCGTGGCCGGCGACACCAACGGGTTTGGCGACGTTTTCGTCCGCGACAGGTCCAACAACACGACGACGCGCATCTCGGTCAATTCCGCCGGGGCACAGGCGACGGGAGGGGCCAGCTACTACCCCTCCGTCTCGTCCGACGGACGCTACGTGGCGTTCTCTTCCGGCGCGACGAACCTCGTGGCCGGCGACACCAACGGGTTAGGCGACGTCTTCGTCCGAGACAGGACCACCCTCACGACGACGCGCGTCTCGGTCGATTCCGCCGGGACACAGGCGACGGGAGGGGCCAGCTACTACGCCTGCATCTCGTCGAACGGACGCTACGTGGCGTTCTCTTCCGGCGCGACGAACCTCGTGGCGAGCGACACGAACGGGCTCACCGACGTGTTCGTCCACGACACGATCCTCAGCACGACCACGCGCGTCTCCCTTGATTCCGCCGGCGCGCAGGCGACGGGAGGGGTCAGCGGCGAACCCTCCATCTCGTCGGACGGACGCTACGTGGCGTTCTCTTCCGGCGCGACGAACCTCGTGGCCGGGGACACGAACGGGCTCACCGACGCATTCGTCCGCGACACGATCCTCAACACCACGACGCGCGTCTCCGTCGATTCCGCGGGGGCGCAGGCGACGGGAGGGGTCGGCGGAGGGGCCAGTGACGAACCCTCCATCTCGTCGGACGGACGCTACGTGGCGTTCTCTTCGCTCGCGACGAACCTCGTGGCCGGCGACACCAACGGGCTTCGCGACGTTTTCGTCCGCGACAGGACTCTCAACACCACGACGCGCGTCTCGGTCAATACCGCCGGGGCGCAGGCATCGGATTGGGCCAGCGACCGTCCCGCCATCTCGTCGGACGGACGCTACGTGGCCTTCTCTTCCGGCGCGTCGAACCTCGTGGCCGGCGATACCAACGGGATGTACGACGCTTTCGTCCGGGGACCGCTCTTTTAGGGTTCATCCGGATGTGTACCTTCCCAGTCTGCGCATCCTGCGGCTGGACAGGGGCGTACGGTGGCGTCTGAATGAACAAGTGGAAGCCGGCGCCATGAGCAAGGCGGGAGACCCGCGGATGGTGGCGGGCGCAGTACTGGGGGCACGCGAATGGGAGTGGGCAGGCGCTCCTGAACCCGATGACGGCGAACTTCAAGCGTGGGGCGAAGCTGCCCGCGTCTGGCGTGGGACTACCGGGGCTGAGGCTCGCGATCCTGTGGCGGCTACCCTGCCGACGATCCCGCCCTCGGTCCGGGTGTGGATGATAGGGGCCAGTTCCGCACTCATCCGAGACGCCCACCCGACGAGGCCTGAGCCTCACCGATCGGTCCCCTGCCCCGCGAGTGCCGCGCGGGCGCGGGCTAGGCTCTCCTCCACCCTCTTCCGATGCGCCCATCCGGGGGGCGCGACCTCCAGGGCCTTCGCGAGGTCCTCGATCCCCTCTGCGCCGTCGCCCTGCGCCACCCGCGCGCAGCCGCGGTTGTAGTAGGCCGCCGCGTCCAGCGGGTTCGCCGCCAGGGCGCGGCCGTGGTCCTCGATCGCACCGGCAAGGTCGCCCTGCAAACCGCGCGCGATGCCCCGGCCGCTGTAGGCCTTCGCGTCCCGAGGATTCACCTCCAGGGCGCGGCCGTAGTCCTCGATCGCCCCGGCGAGGTCGCCCTGCGCCGCCCGCGCGAGGCCGCGGTTGCTGTAGGCCTCCGCGAGCCGCGGGTTGAGCTTCAGGGCGCTGCTGTAGTCCTCGATCGCCCCGGCAACGTCGCCCTGCGCCTTCCGCGCGAGGCCGCGGTTGCTGTAGGCCCCCGCGTCCCGCGGGTTCACATCCAGGGCCCTCGCAAAGTCCTCTATCGCCTCGACGAGGTCGCCCCGCGCCGCCCGCGCGAGGCCGCGGTCGCTGTAGGCCCTTGCCAACCGCGGGTCCACCTCCAGGGCGCGGTCAAATTCCTCGATCGCCCCGGCGAAGTCGCCCTGCGCCGCCTTTAGGATGCCGCGGTTGTAGTGCGCCCAGGCGAAGACGATCCCTTCCCGGAGGGCCCCTCCGTACTCGCGGACCGCCGCTCCCCTGTCCCCGGCCGGATCCGTGTCCTCCACGCCCCCGCGAAGCAGCGCCGCTTCCCATCCGGCCTGGCCCGCAAGCGCCTCGCGCGCCTCCGCCCACCTCTCCCCCATCAACGCGAGCGCCGCGCGTGCGAGCCTCCCCTCCCTGCCGGGGACCGCTTCCAGAACCCGCAGGTCGGGCTCGGCCTCGTCACAGCGGAATCTCCCCTCCTCGAGCCGAAAGAACGCCTCCAGCCCCCTGTAGAGCTGCCCCGCGGTCGCCTCGGGGCCGCCGGGCCGGATCTCCGACCAGAGCCTCCTCGCCTCCGCGCCCTCGCCGATCGCCCAGAGCATGAGCCCGCGCTCGAGCCGCCAGTCGTCGCGGGCTGGCTCCATGTCGAGCGCGCGCCGGAGGAGCGCCTCCGCCCGCCTCGGGTCCACGCCGCGGAGGGCACGGGCCTGGACAGCGAGCGCCTCGGCCTCCGAGGGCGCCGCCGGAGCGGGTGCCGGGACGGCTGGGGTTTCGGGCTCCGGCCGAGCGACCGCTGCGACCGTCGCGGCTGCGGCCACGGCCAGCCCCGCGGCGGCGGCCCTCCAGCGCCAGGCTCCGGGCAGCCTCGCCCGCGGCCGCTCGCCGCGCAGGATCCGGTCAAGATCCTCGCGAATCGCGCTCGCGTCGCCGTAACGGTCGCTTGGGCGCTTCCCCATCGTCGCGCGGACGATCCGCTCCGCTCCAGGGGGCACGTCCGGGCGCAGCGCCCGCAGCCGCGGGGGCTCGGCGAGGAGGACCTTCCCAACGACCGCCGCGTCCGTCTCGCCCTCGAATGCCCTCCGCCCTCCGAGCATCTCGTAGAGTACGCAGCCGAGCGACCAGACGTCCGTCGCGGGCGTCAGAGAGGAGATCTCCCCGCGCGCCTGTTCGGGGGACATGTAGGCGGGGGTGCCGAGCGCCTGGCCCGTCTTGGTCAGCTTCGACCCGTGCGCCGAGAGCTTCGCCAGCCCGAAGTCCACGACGTGCGGCCCGCCCTCGCGATCGAGGAGGATGTTGCCGGGCTTCAGGTCGCGGTGCAGGACGCCCCGGGCGTGCGCGTGCGCCACGGCGTCGGCCACGTCCCGCGCGATCCCCACGGCCCCCCGCCACGGGAGCGGCTCCCGCGCGATCCGCGCCGCGAGCGACTCCCCCTCGATCAGCTCGAGCGCCACCCACGAGGGGTGCTCGCCCTCAGGGCTCACCTCGAGGACCATGACGATCCCCGGATGGTCGAGGGCACGCGTTGCCTCGATCTCGCGGCGGAACCTGCGGACCTCGTCGGGGCCGGGGCCGCCCTCCCCCGTCCGGAGGACCTTCAGCGCAACTTCGCGGGCGTCGCCGTCACGGCGGGCGCGGTAGACGGTCGCGAAGCCGCCGCGGCCCAGCTCCCCGAGGATCTCGTATGGTCCGATACGCACGGAAGGTCGAGTCTACACCGAGCCGGACGGCTCATGGCGTAGGGCACTCCGACACTCGGGGCCCGCGAGACCCCCCGCAGCCCCATGAGTGAGGAATCGCGCCTTCCCTTACACATACTGGACGTGCGCGGCTCCGGATCGCGCGCTTGTTGGACTCCTTCTAGAACGTGATCACGGCCCCGAGAGCGACGATCCACCCCGACATCCGGTAGTAGACCCGGCCCATCTGGTACGCGATGGGCCCAGTGCTGCTTGAGAGTGTCGGGTCCCACTCGATCTCCAGCGGGTCCACCCACAAGTAGCCGACGTGGAACCGCATCCCGAGTAACTGCGTCCGGCGCCCTTCTCCCCACCGCTGCCGTTGCCACGGCGTTGGGAAGTTGAACCCGAGGGTCAGCCCTAGCCGCGCCGCAGCCTGGAATCCGTTTCCATCGCCTTGGCCACTCGCCAGCACGAGCGGCGGCACGTTCACATCGGCTTCGTAGTCCACTTCCACGTCCGCGTTCATCCCCCCGAGGGCGACCTCTCCCCGCAGGAGGAACTCTCGTCCGGGCGACAGGTATGTCAGCCCACCCGACGCGAAGACCCCGAACATGGCACCCGCGCTGAACCGCACGCGCTCAACGGCGCTCGCGAAGCCGGGGCCTGGGGCCATGGACCATTCGTCCTCGCCTTCCGCTGGGTACTCGTAGACCAGTTCCGGGCCGAGCCCGAGCCGCACACCTCCACCGATCGGGAGAAGATGCCGGTAGTACCAGCGGTTCCCCGCGCTGAAATCCGAGGGGACCGAGACAGGTGACGACGGAAGTGTGTCGATGTTCGCGAACTTGGCTCCGAAGCGGAGCCGCTGGCCGATCGGGAAGAAGGCGTCCACGCCGATCTCGTTCAAGGGGCGCGCGGCCCTGGGCGATCCCGTCCCGAGATCGGCGCCGCGCCCGCCACTCCACTCCTGGGCCGCCGCGCTTCGAGCCCCGAGTACGCCGACCAGTATCGCGCCGACAAGCTCGCGCACGGCCCCCTGTCGTCGGTTCATCCTGCTCGCCGCCTGCACGGTGCGCTCTCTCGGGTGGCGTGCAACTACGGCGAGTAGAGGTAGCTGCTCGTCCTGGGACCGGAGAGGCCCTGCCCCCCGGCGATCAAGACCTTTCCGCTCTGCAGCAGGGTTGCCGTGTGCCAGAAGGGGGCCGACGGCAGAGTGGCTGCGGGGCTCCAAGTCCCCAGTGCCGGGTTGTAGAGTTCGGCGGTCACGCTGCCGGTTGATGGAATGCCGACGATGAACCCGAGCCCAGTTCCGAGGAACACAGCTGGATCATCGTCGCGCCCGGCGCTCATCGAGCCCGTCGAGGTCCACGTTCCTGTCGAGGGGTCGTAGAGTTCAGCGCTGGAGAGCCACGCCGCGCCAGCGGATCCACCGGCGACCAGCACTCTCCCGTTGGACAGGAGGACCGCCGCATGACGTGTCCGCGCAGTCGCCAGGGATCCGGTTGCCGTCCACGTTCCCGTGCTCGGGTTGTAGATCTCGCACGTGGCCGTGGTAGTAGCGGGCGAGCCAGTCTGGCCGCCGACGACCAAGACCCGTCCGCTCTGTAGCAGGGTCGCTGTGTGCTCATACCTCCAGGTGGCGAGCCCTCCCGTCGCCGTCCAGGTTCCCGTGCTCGGGTTGTAGAGCTGTGCGCTGGTCAATGCCGCTCCCGCATAGAGAACACTGCCGGAGCCGAGCAGGGTGAGAGTGTGGTCCCAGTCACCGGCGAGCAGGGAGCCGGTTGCAGACCAGTTCCCGGTGCCCGGGGTGTAGATCTCGGCGCTGCTGATGGAGGAGCTGGTCGCGTTGTCCCAGCCGCCCGCGACCAGGACGCTGCCGCTCGCGAGCAGTACAGCCGCGTGGAAGGTACGGGCGGTCGAAAGCGACCCCTGCGTCAGCCACGTACCGGTCCCCGGATCGTAGATCTCGCTGCTCGCCAGGGACGGCTGCGGCGATCCCGCTCCTTCCCCACCGGCCACGAGAACCCTCCCGCTGTTGAGCAACGTCGCCGTGTGGCTGTCCCGCGCTGAGTTCATCGAGCCGGTCGTGCTCCAGGAGTTGCCGGACGGCCCCGAGGGCGGTGGCGAGGCTGGGCTACTCTTCTTGTGCGTGCAGCCGGTGGCCACACCGCCGACCGAGACCCCGAAGACGATGGCGAAGACGAGCCCGCGCTTCATGTGCCCCTCCTGCGGCGACCCTGGCCGCGCGAGAAGCGGGCCGACCGTCCGCCTTCCGGGAGTTTGTCTCCGACGTCGCGGAGAGAGGCCGGCGCCGTCACCTTTGGGAACCCCGGCCTGCTAGAGCACGGAGAAGCCGCGGGTGCCGACGCCGACCAGAAGTCGGCGCGGATGCGGCTCCTCCATGAGACCGGGCGGCGCGCTGCCTTCCCGGGGCTCTAGCAGGCCGAGAGCAAGCTAACCCAGGCCCCTGGCAGAGTCAAGCCAACCGGAGGTCCTCCCCAAGCAACGGCTCCACTCCTCCTGGGCGACTGAGGCATCAGTCCGCATCTGGAGGGGCCGTTCTCGGCCGTTCTCGCGCGTATATCTATGTGGAGGCGCCTCCGGCTCACCTAGAGCCGGACGGTAGCTTCCCGAACCGGCCCGGGGGGCGTACCCCCGGGCCGGACGGCACCTCGAAGGAGGTGGGCATGACGATCGTTCTGCTGGTCGTGCTCATGCTCCTCATCGGGTGGCACGTCTGCGACTGGATGTACCGGTTCGGCCCCCTGCGGAGGAGCCGGGTCCGGTTCAAGGTCTACCTCGACCCGGGGGCGGGGGCGTCGCGGCCGTCCGGAGGTCCCCAGCAGGACCTCCGGCGGCAGCAGCCGCCTCCCCGGGACAACGGGTGGAACCAGAACCGGAACCCCGGTCCCCCTCCGCAGGGCGGCCCGGGCGGCGGGCACCAGGAGCAGAGGCGGCTCCTGTGAGGAGGAGGTGAGCCGTGACCAGGACCAACGGCCCGGAGGCGCGAGCGCCCCCGGGTTCCCGCCCGACGGCCCCCGGGTCATCGTCCCGGGCGGGTGGCGCCGGCGAGCAGCTCGTAGCTGGTTTGCCGGCGGCCAAGAGGGGCCGAAGGAGGAGACATGGGATCTATGGCGGTGGTGCCGGTCCCGAACGCGCAGTCGTACTCGCCGGGGGAGCTGATCTTCGGGCCGTACAAGGTCGAGCCCGAGATGAGGAACCTCGTGTGGGTGTGCGCCTACGACGCGGACCCGAGGGGTCTGCATCGCGTGGCGCTCTACCCGAAGGTGCCGGCTCTCGTGGCGAGCGACGGCACGCGCGTCGTGACGGTGCCACTCATTCCGGTGGATCCCTCGAACTACGAGAGGGAGGGACAGGCGAGGGAGTTCGGGCCGGACTGCGGGCGGGCGGAGGTCTTGCTGCCGAAGGAGGCGTACGAGCAGACGCCCCGGCAGATCGGACCGGCCTACCCGATCCGGGGCGTCTTCCTCAAGGTCGAGAAGCAGCGGTTCGGCGGGCTCTGGCAACTGGTCGTCGAGACGTACCACGCGAACGGGAATCCGGTCGCGAAGACGTACGACGTCGAGCCCGCTTCCGGGTACCCCGACATCGGGGAGGCCTGGAACCGTCACTACAGGCCCGGAGGGGCCTCGGTGACGGTGAACGCGAAGCGGCTCTCCGGCCTTGCGGAGTGCCTCGGGCCGGACGGGACCGCCCGGATCATGGTCCGGGGACCGAACGACCCGGTGATCGTCCGGGGCCAAGGCCTCGGCGCCGGGATCCTGATGCCGGTCGCGTGACCTCTCGGGGTTCGGGAAACCCGGGCTCGTAGCCCGGGTCGCCGGACGGCTCGTGGCCGTCCGGCCTGACGAGAGGAGGAGAACATGACGACGAACGGGGCGGAGCGTCCGCGCTTCAAGTTCGAGGGCATCCACGGGGTCCACGAGGACCTCGAGGCCGCCCTCAAGGGTCTCGACGGTCGAGGCGCCCTCCGGGACGTCCTGGACGAGTTCTTCGAGGACCTGTGGAACTCGGGGACCCCGATCGAGGAGTGCGTGAGCGACGCGACCTACCAGAAGTGGCGGACGCACTGCTACTACGAGCTGGAGAAGCAGGGCGTCTCTTCTTCCTCTCCGGAAGGATGGGACGAGGCGAGCGAGGAGGCCGTGAACGATATGGACGGCTTCCAGACCTGGATCGAGGAGAAGTTCTGGGACGACAAGGAGTTCCAGGACGAGCTCCTCCAGGGCTACACGGGAGACATCGTGAGCGAACGGTGGCCGATCGTCGGGGTGTTCTCGCGCGGACTCGAAGCGGTGATCCCGCTCGGGGAGGTCGCGGGCTTCTGCCCCTGCTGCTGGGACCCGATCTCGAAGGAGTTCGGGTTGCGGCGCGGGGAGCGGGAGCCCGAGCCGAACATCGTCTGCGCGAAGTGCGGCCTCGACGAGAAGGCCTCGGAAGCCCAGATGCGCTACCAGCGCTCGTTCGACGTCGTTCCGGAGTGGGGCGGACTGACGATCCAACAGCTCGTCGCGGAGTCCCGGGCGGCTCAGGGCGAGCCGCTCTGCGGGACCTAGCGAATCCCGGCCTCGCGGCCGGGATCGGCCCGGGAGGAGTCCGTCGCGGCCGGGCCGCGGAGAGCCCGCGACGGCGAAAGGAGAACATGTCGAAGTCGAAGGAGCCGGAGGCGACCTACGGCCCGTACGTGCTGCGACCGCAGCACCGGCACCTGGCGAAGATCGCGGCGAAGGAGGCGTCACGGTACGCGCTCCACCACGTCGCGCTCTACTCGGAGGTGCCGATGCTCGTCGCGACGGACGGCCGCAAGATCGTCTACTGGCCGATCGAGAGGGCGAAGGACACGGAGTCGGAGGAGGTGATCCCTCCGGATCGCCTCGACCCGAAGGAGTTCGGCGAGCCGGTCTGCCTCGTCCCGAGCGAGCTCTTCTCGCGCCTCCCCGGAGGGAGCGCGCGGGAGGGGTGGAGGCGGGACAAGGCGACGCGGACGGCCCCGAGGCTCCTGCTCCGGTTCGAGAGGAACGGGACGAAGGACGCGAAGGAGAGCCTCACGTACACGGCGACCGTGGAGACGTGGGTGTACGGCAAGTCCGTGGCATCCGCGGCCTACGAGTGCCCGACCGAGGGACGGTACCCCGAGGTCGGGGCCGTGTTCGTGAAGCCCAAGCGGAAGCACGTCCGCTTCGCGTTCGACATCTCGTACCTCTCGGACCTGGCGCAGGTCCTCGGGCCGCCCGACAACGCGGTGCGCTTCTACTTCGAGGACGAGAAGAGCGGGATCCGGATCGACGTGCCGGCGAAGGGGGAGACCCCGCAGCCGGTCGCCGTTCTGATGCCCGTGACGCTGCAAGAGGGCTAGAGGGAGGACGAGGAGGGAAAGTCCGCCCCCGACGCCGAGTCCAAGCCCGATGCCGAAACCCAGGCCGCGTAGGCCCGGGTTGGGCCGTGCCGCGCCCGTGGCCCCTGACGAGAGAGGCGCGGCGAGAAGGAGAACCATGGGTACCAGGGCGACGGTCCATTTCCACCACGCGGAGGAGAAGACCCCGAGCGCGATCGTCTACCGTCACTACGACGGTTACGTCGTGGGCCTCGGGGCGGACCTCTTCCGCTTCTTCGAGGACGTGAAGGCGCAGACGAAGGACACGAGGTTCGGCGACCCGTCGTACCTCGCGGCGAAGTTCATGGTCTGGCAGGCGCGCGAGAGCGCCAAGACGTACGACCCGAAGACCCGGGTCGAGACGTCGCACGCGAACGAGCGCCCGCTCGACTTCCTGTCGGTCGGGATCCTCTTGGAGGACCCGGACGACATCGAGTTCCGCTACCACGTCCTCTGCGGGAGCGGGGAACCGCCCGAGGTTCGATTCGAGGAGCGCGGGGGGTGGGATCCCCCGAAGTGGACGAAGTGGACCGTGCTCACGAGGAAGCTCATCGGGAAGGAGAAGGCCAGGATCGAGGCCAGGCTGAAGGCCGCGGTCGCGGCGTCCCGGTGAGCCTCGAAACCGACCGGCTTCGGCCGGCGGTTGGCCGGGGACCCCGTAGGTCCCCGCCCTGACGAGAGCGAAGGAGGGACACATGGTATCTATGGTCGACGCGGCGGGTGGAGACGAGCGGACGGAGCGGATCCGGGGAGCCCCGCGGCCGCACTGCGGCCGCGGGTTCGCGTCGGATCTCGCGACACGGAGGACGGGCGACGGCCGGATCGAGGCCGTGGTGCGGTTCGAGGGGGGCTGCGAGGGGTGCTTCAAGAACTTCCTCGAGTGGCCGCTCGAGCGCCAGCACCAGGTCCTGTTCGGCTCGGGGCACGGTCCCATCGTGCGGATCGCGAGGGACGACAGGGAGCCGCTCCTTGCGCTCTATCTCTGCGCCACGCCGAAACCCGCCCCATAGGCGGGTCGAAACCGCGGGCCCATAGCCCGCGGTCGGGCCTGGGAAACCAGGCCGCGCCGCCAGGCCCCGGAGAGCCGGCGCGGCCAGAAAGGGACGATGGATCTCACGAAGTGCCTCACGCGCGCGCCGTTCCCGACAGGGGTCTACGAGTACCCCCGCCCCGGGGACCGCGTGCAGCTCGAGTTCGTCCGGTTCGCCGACGAGATGGAAGGTCTCGTCGTCGAGCGGGTCTGGGCTCGGGTCACGCGCGTCACCGGGAGCCGGTGCGAGGGCGAGGTCGAGAGCGACCCCGTCATCTCGCCGGTGCGCCGCGGCTCGATCGTGGAGTTCGAGTCGCAGCACGTCCAGGCGATCGCGCGCGCGGAGAGGACTGTCGAAACCCTGGGGGCGGCGTAGCCGCCCTGGGGTTGGGCCCGGAGACGGGCCGCGCGGCCGGGCCCCGGATGAGCCCGCGCGGCCGGCAAAGGAGCACATGCAGGAGAGGAGACACGTGACGGTGTGCAGGGGTCCTCGCTCGAGGGCCGCCGACGGTGGAGACCGCACGGTGCCGGAGCTCCGGCTGCGCGGGGAGTGGCTCCGCAAGGCCGGCTTCGGGATCGGGACCGTGACGGAGGTCCTCGTGGACGACGCGAGGCTCACGATCACGGCCCGCGCGAAGGCGGGTCCGCCGCCGACGGCGGCCGAGAGGGAGCGCTTCGCCGAGGAGGAGTACATCGAGGCGCTCCGGGAGGACCTCCGCCCCGACACCCACGACTTCTTCGAGCGCGACCCGGACGAGGGGTAGCCCCAGTCCGGGCGCTCGAAACCCCGGCACCGCCGGGGTCGGCCTCGGACCGCGTAGGCCGAGGCCCTGACGAGAACGAAAGGAGAGGGCACATGGGAGAGAGGAGCGTGAACCATGCCAACGGCCATCAACCGCTCGGATCAAAGGCGAGGCGCGCGGGCTGGCGCCCGGAGGACTACCTCCGGCGTTTCCCGCGCCTGGTCGCGCACGTGATCTGCAGGTCGCTCGGGTACGCGACGCCGATATGCGCGGCGAGGATCCTGAGGGACGCCGACCGCGGGGGTATGAACGGGTGCGAGTGGATCGCGTCCTGCTACGGGGGGGACCCTGTTCCCGCCGTGCGGCTAGCGATCCGCGGCCGGCACCACCACCGCGGGTACATGGCGGACTACGGGACCGCCCTCGCCCTCGTGCGCGAGGTCCTCGCGCACGGGGAGCCGAACGGGATGCTGGCGAGCTGGTTCTGAGGGAACGGCCGGTCGGGCCACAAGCCCGGCCGGCCGTTTTTTTGTCGGCGCATTTTGCGCGGCTAGATCAGCCAGGACCCGTGACCGCGGGTTCGCCGCGAGGTTCGTGCTTGGGACCCCGGCAGTGTTTCACCTTGCGAATGCCTGTCAGATGCCTGGGGGTAGGGGTTTCCACCGCTCACACGGTACCGTCCCGGTACCGGAACGGTACCGCCTTGACCCCATCCGACCCACGTCCGACCCCATTCTTACGTCAGACGGACGCCGGACTGGGGTCACGGCGAATCGGGAACTATCCGTGAGGCCAAGAATCGAGAGAACGTAGGACACCGTCCGCGCGACGCAGGTCGGCTACCCGTGCCCTGGCGTCCTTCTCTCGGGATCTCGGGACACGCCCCAACGGAGTTCTCCTTGCATTGGGGTGCGACGGCCCGTTATCCTCCGGGATGCACGGACGGCAAGGGACGGAGCGTGGCCCGTCCCCAGTCGGCCCCTACGGGCCCCACGTCCCGGTTTCGGTGGCACGTAGGGAGGGCCGGATGACTCGGAGGCGAAGGCTGTACTTCCGCCGGCGCCGGACCCGCTACTCGGGTCGGGCCCGGCAGGGACGGTCTCGGGCGGGAGAGTGGGGCCGTCCCCGCGAGAGGCGACGGAGGGGTTCCCGACTGGGCCCGCGGCGGCATGCACTGCTGCGGCTGCGGCGCCAGGCTCGCCCGGCGGCCGCGCTTCGCCGAGCCCGTACCCGGCGCAGGCGAACTCGCGGTAGCAGGACGCGCGCCCCGAGCCCGCGAGGCGACTCAGAACCGCACCGCTGGTTGAGGCAGGGCGGCGGCGGCGCTTCCGGGCGAGCCACCGCCCACCCTGTGGGGATGCGCTCGTGAGCGAGGCGCTACCACCTCCGGTCCCGCGGACTTGGCTCCTACCAGCAGAGGCCGCCAGAGCACTCGGGCTCCCCGGGCGGGAGGCCCTCAACCGGCTCGTCCGCGCCGAAGGATTGCCGGTCGTCCGCGTAACCCACGGCAACGGCGGCTACGTCGTTCTCGTGGCCGACCTGCTGCGTTGGCTCGAAGGCCGGCGGGTGGACAACGCGAATCTCCGAGAGGCATCGGAGAAGGTCCGGGCCCGGACGCCGCGTAGGTCGCGATCAGTGGGAAGTCCCTCGACGCCAGCGGCGGAGAGGACCGGGGCGTAGGCCGGTGCTGCCCCTCTCGCTAGACGGCCGCGCGCTTCGCAGGATTGGCCGCAGGCCGGTCCAGGAGCCTCCGGGCCTCCTCGGCCGCAGCGCCCGGCGCGAAGTGCAGGTACTTCTGCGCAGCCGCGAGGCTCCGGTGGCCGCTCACTCGCATGAGCGCCGTCAGTGGGAGCCCCTGCGAGACCATCCAAGAGAGCGCGACGTGACGACAGTCATGAAACCGGAACTCCTTCCCAAGCCCGGCCGCGACCGTCGCGCGCTTCCAGTCCTTCTGCATCATGCCCGACCACTTCTCGGGCAGGTGGGCGAACACGCGGTCCGGCTTCGTGGACGGGTCGAACGGGACCGGACCGCGCTGCGTCTCCAGCTCGCGCAGGTTCTCTGCGACGTCCTTCGGGAGCGGGACCTCGCGCGGCGTCCCGTTCTTCGACTTGGGGATCCGGATGACCCGGCGACTCCAGTCCACGCTCTGCCAGCCGAGTCCGAGGGTCTCCGACTCGCGGAGCCCCGTCCGGAGCGCCAGGTGGACGACGGCGCGGAGGTAGCCGGGACACGAGGCGACGAGCTTCTCCTGCTGCTCCCGGTCGAGGAAGGGGACCTCCCGCTTCTCCTCCCGCTCGCCCTCGATCCCGGCCGTGGGGTTCTCCCTGGCGCAGTTGAGCACGATCGCCCTCTTGAACATCGCGCCGAGGACCGCCTTGTCCCGGTTCCGCGTCGCCTTGCTCGCGCCCTCGGCCTTCCGCTTCGCGAGGAAGCCCGCCACGTCCTCTCGCCGGATCTCGTCGAGGTGGCGTCCCCGGAACGCGGGGACGAGGACGCTGCGGATCTTCGAGGTCTCGGACTGGATCGTGCTCTCGGTGTGGGAGCCCTCCACGAGGCGGAGGTACTCCTCGGCCCAGTCCTCGAACAGTCTCCGCTGGACCGGGCGGAGGTTGCCCATCTTGGCCTGGTCGTACTCCTTCCAGCGGTCGCGGAGGAACTTCTGCGCGTCCCGACGGTCGGGGGAGACCGCCCTCTCCATCCTGCGCCCATCGGGGAGCGTGAAGCGAACGTACCAGCGGCCGAGGACCCGGCCCGAGTGGGGGCTCCTCTTCCTGTAGATCCGGCCGAAGTCCCTCCGCCCGCGGCCCCGCGCCGTCTCGGTTCGCTCGACCGTCTCCATCGTCGTCGTCTTGCTCATCGCTTCCCCTCCCCGCGCTCCACGCGCGCGATCCACGTCTCGATCGCCCTCACGTACAGGCCCCTCGGGCGGAACGTCCCGGACTCCCACCGCACGATCGTCCCGACGTTCACGCCAAGGTGCTCGGCCAGGCGGGCGAGCGTCATGCCCGCGGCCATCCTCGCGCGGATGAGCCGCGCCCCGAACTCCGAGCCAGGGGGCCTCTCGCTCCGCGCTCCGAACCGTCCTCGTCCCTTCCCGGCCACACTTGTATCATACGCATACGCGTATATAATATCAAGCTCCGAGACTCCTCCCGGGAGTGGTAGACTGGGGGGCACGGGAGGGGCACGGCGTCGCAAGTCCTTGTCGGTAATGGGTCGGCAAGGGATTGCAAATCCCTCATCCCCGGTTCAAATCCGGGTGCCGCCTCCAGCAGACCGTGAGTTCCTTCTTGACGGATTTCGGCCTCGCGAAGTCCGTCGTGACCGGCTCGAAACTCACCCGGACCGGAGAGGCCCTCGGGACGCCCTCCTACATGTCCCCGGAGCAGGCCCGGGGCGAGGTCCGGGAGCTCGCGTCCTCGACGGACGTCTGGAGCTTGGGCTGCGTCCTCTACGAGATGCTCGCGGGGCGACCGCCCTGGGAGGGGGACGGGGCGGCGGCGATCCTCGCGGGGATCCTCACGCGGGAGCCGATCCCGCTCCGGCGACTGCGACCGGACATCCCTCCGGGGCTCTCGACGGTGCTGCGCGTCTCGTTCGCGAAAGGGGCGGGGCGCCGCTACGCCGCGGCCGACGGCCTCCGCGACGATCTCGACCGGCTCCTCGGCGCGGAGCGTCCCCGGGCCCGGCCGCCTCGCGACCTGCGACCCTGGGTGGGGGCGCTCGCGGCGGCGGGGCTGCTCGCCGCGGCCTCGGTCGTTGGTGCCGTGTCGGTCCCCGCGGGGGGCGCCGCGCCGGCGACCGTCCGGGCGGACGGCCCGGCAGGCGCCGCGGGCCTCGCGGCGAGGGCGCGCGACATCCGCGCGACCGACCCGGCCCGGGGGGCCCGACTCCTCGCGGACGCCCTCCAGGCGGAGCCGGAGCGGGACGACTGGCGCCTCGACCGGGGGCTCCTCCTGTGGGCGTCCGGGGACGGCGCCGGCGCGCGGGAGGAGTGGCGGCGTATCGGCACGGCCTCCGAGGAGGCGCCCGCCGCGCATCTCTACGCCGGGCTCGAGGCCTTCTTCCGACAGATGGGAAGACAGCTCCAGGGACGGGAGGCCTGGAGCGACCTGGAGGCGGCGGCGGCGGGGAGCGGCCGCGCGGCGCGCCTCGCCCGGGCTGCGATGGCGGCCGGCGACCGCCATTGGCCCGAGGCGCGCCGGCTCCTGGCGTCCGAGCCGGGGTGGGAGGCGGCGCTCCTCCGGGCGTGCGTCGAGGGGACGGACCCCTCCGGGGACCGCGCCACGGCGGTGCGGGAGTACACGAGCGCGCTCGAGGGAGGGCCCCCCTTCGCCTGGGCCTGCGTGAACCGCGGGCTCGCCCGGTGCTCCCTCGGCGAGACTCGGGCGGCGCGGGACGACTTCGCCGACGCGATCCGCCTCGACCCGCGGATCCCCGTCGCCTGGTACGAGCGGGGCTCCGCCCGGGCACGGCTCGGGGACGCCGCCGGTGCTCGCGCCGACCTCGACGAGGCCCTCCGCCTGGACCCGCGGTTCGCCGAGGCGTGGACCTACCGCGGCGTCGTGCGACGGAGGCTCGGCGACCCGGACGGCGCGCTCGAGGACCACGCCACGGCCCTCCGCCTCCGTCCGGACTTCCCCGAGGCGCTCTTCAACCGGGCCTCGCTGCGCCGCTCCCTCCGCGACTTCTCCGGCGCCCTCTCCGACTGCGATGCGGCGCTCCGGCTGCGACCGGGCTACGTGCTCGCGCTCGAGGACCGGGCCCTCGCCCGCTACGACTCGGGCGACCCCCAGGCGGCGCTCCCCGACCTCGACGAGGCGATCCGACTCGACCCCGCCTCCTCCGTGCCCCTCGTCCACCGGGGGGACGTGCGCGCGGCGCTCCGCGACATGACCGGAGCCCTTGAGGACTACTCGCGCGCCCTCGCGCTCCAGCCCGACCTGGCGGTGGCCTGGAACAACCGCGGGAACGCGCGCCGCTCCCTGCGCGACCTGGCGGGCGCGGTCTCCGACTACGAGGAGGCGCTCCGGCTGCAGCCCGAGTTCCTCGAAGCCCGCGCCAACCTCGGGATGGCCCACCGGTCCCGGCGGGACTTCCGGGCGGCCGTCGCCGCCTACGAGGAGTTCCTCCGACGGGCGCCCCCCTCCGATCCGCGCCGCGCGGAGATCGAAGGGTTCCTGGCGGAGTGCCGCGCGCGGCTCGGGGAGTCGGGCGGGTAGCGACGGGCCCTCACTTACCCTCGAGCAGCCGCTCCAGCTCCCCGACCGTCGTCACCGGCGCGGCGCAGGCGAAGTTCCTGCAGACGTAGGCGGCGGCCTTCCCGTCCACGGGGTCCTGGCCCTTCGTGGCGGGGAGGAGAGCCTCGACCTCGGCGGTCGCGGGGCCCCCGGGGCGGTAGGCCACGACGGACTCGGGCAGGAGGCGCCGGTCCACGGCCCGCCGCAGCGCCTCGAAGCCGGGCTCGCCCGGGCGGCCCGCGAGCACGATCTCGCGGCCCTCGCCGCCCGCGAAGTCGAGCGCCATGAGGAGGACCGCGTGCTCGGCCGGGCCGCGCGAGAGGGCCTCGGCCGCCCCGCGCAGGATCTGGTCCGCGGCCGTCTCGAAGGCGGGGTCCCCCGTCAGGCGGGCGAGCCGCGCGAACAGCAGGGCCGCGACCGAGTTCCCGGCCGGCGTGGCGCCATCCCCCAGGTCCACGGGGCGGACGATCAGCGCCTCCCCGTCGCTCGCCGTGTAGTAGAGGAGCCCGCCGGGAGCGCCTCCGAAGCGGGCGAGGATCTCGCGCGCGAGGCGGATCGCCTCGGCGAGATGGCGGGGGTCGGCCGTGGCCTCGTAAAGATCGAGCAGACCCTCGGCGAGGCACGCGTGGTCGTCGAGGTAGCCGGGGAGGTCCGACGGCTTCCCGGCCCGGAAGCTCCGCAGGAGCCGCCCGTCCCGGCGCAGGGTCGAGAGGACGAAGTCGGCCGCGCGCCGGGCCTCCTCGGCGTAGCGGGGCTCCCCGAGCGCGCGGGCCGCGCGGGCGAGCGCCGAGATCATGAGCCCGTTCCAGGCCGCGAGGACCTTGTCGTCCTTGAGCGGTCGCACCCGACGGGACCGGACCTCGAGGAGCCTCTCGCGGGCGGGCGCCAGCCGCGCCTCGAGAGCCTCCGGCGTGAGCCCGCGCGTCTTCGCCGTCTCCGCGAGGGGCCGCGGGAGGTGCAGGATGTTCGTCCCGGACCGGTGTCCCGAGGCCTCCTCCACCCAGTTCCCGAGCGGGTCCGCGCCGTAGGCGTCGGCGAGCAGCTCGCCGTCCTCCTTCCCGAGGACCGAGACGATCGCCTCGCGGGTCCAGACGTAGAACTTCCCCTCCTCGCCCTCGGAGTCGGCGTCCTCGGCGGAGTGGAACGCGCCCCCGGGGTCGCGGAGGTCCCGGAGGACGTAGTCGAGGATCCCCCGCGCCACGCGGGCGTGGCGTTCGGCGCCGGTCGCCTGGAAGGCCTCGACGTAGGCCCGCGCAAGCAGCGCCTGGTCGTAGAGCATCTTCTCGAAGTGCGGGAGGAACCAGTCGGGGTCGGTCGAGTAGCGGTGGAACCCGCCCCCGATCTGGTCGTGCATCCCGCCGGCGGCCATCGCGTCGAGGGTCGTCTCGACCATCCGGAGGAGGTTCGCGTCGCCGGTGCGCCTCCAGCGCCGCAGCAGGAAGGAGAGCCGGTGGGGGACCGGGAACTTGGGCGCGCCGCCGAATCCCCCGCGGGACGGGTCGAACGCGCCGGCGAGCTGGTCGGCGGCGAGGGCGAGCAGCTCGGGGCCCGGGCCCTCGCCGGCCGGCGAGGCCGGCTGAGGGGCGAGCTTCTCCGCGAAGCCGCGGCCGACCCCCTCGAGGTCCGCGCGGCGGGACTTCCAGGCCTCGGCGATGTGCCGGAGCACGGTCTTGAACCCCGGGCGGCCGTGACGGTCCTCCGGAGGGAAGTAGGTGCCGGCGTAGAACGGGGTCCTGTCGGGCGTGAGGAAGACGCTCATCGGCCAGCCACCGTGGCCGGTCATCCCGATGGTGACCTCCATGTAGATCTGGTCCACGTCGGGCCTCTCCTCGCGGTCCACCTTGATCGGGACGAAGTCCCGGTTCAGCAGCGCCGCCGTCGCCTCGTCCTCGAAGCTCTCGCGCTCCATGACATGGCACCAGTGGCAGGTCGAGTACCCGATCGAGAGGAAGATGGGCTTCTGCTCGCGCTTCGCCTTCTCGAACGCCTCCGCGCCCCACGGATACCAGTCCACCGGGTTGTGGGCATGCTGGAGGAGGTACGGGCTCGTCGTCTTGGCGAGACGGTTCGCGCGTCGGGGCATGGGGCCTCCGGCGGCCGGGGCCGCCATCGGGTCGGTCGGGGGGGCCCCGTCGGGGGCCGTCCCGCAGCCTCCGGGAAGAGTCAGGACGAGGACGGATGCCGTCGCGAGCAGCGCCGCCAACGCGAGCCCCAGACCCCACCACCGCGACGCGCTGCTCACTCGCGGGACGATAGCCGCGCCCCCCCACGAGCCGCAAGGCGGACCGCGGTCCGGAGCGCCGCGAGGAACATCGGCATCGTGAGCCGGCCGGTCTGCGTGTTCTGCCGGCTCGGGTGGTAGGAGTCCACGAGGACCGGCCGGCCGGGGAGCGCGTGGACCGCGCCGTGCGAGAAGGGGAAGGGCCCGGGCCTCTCGCCCGCGAGCCGCAGCCACCCGTCGTGCGCGATCCGGCCGAGGGCGACCACGACGCGGGCGCGCGGGAGGAGCGTCACCTCCTCGCGCGCAAACCCGGAGCAGCGGCGGATCTCGTCGGGGCGGGGCTTGTTCCCGGGCGGCGCGCAGCGGACGACGGCCGTGATGAAGACGTCGCGGAGCCGCAGACCGTCCCGCGGGTCCGAACCGTCGGGGCGGCTCGCGAGACCGAGCGCGTGCAGGGCACGGAAGAGGAACCTCCCCGACGCGTCGCCGGTGAACATCCGCCCGGTCCGGTTCGAGCCGGCCCGGCCCGGGGCGAGGCCGAGGAGCACGATCCGCGCCCGCGGGTCGCCGAAGGCGGGCACAGGCCGGCACCACCAGTCGGGGTGCCCGCCCCGGATCGCGGCGAGGTACTCGACGAGCCGCGGGCAACGGTGGCACGCGACGACGCGGCGTTCGACGCGCGCGAGCGGGCCCCGGAAGCCGGCGCGGAGTTTCACGGACGATAAGATACGCGGCGATGGCCTGGTTCCTCCTCGCCGATCCCACCGACTTCGGTTTCGCGGAGCTCGAGAGGCGCGAGGTCGCCCCGTGGGACGGGATCAAGGGCGCGCCGGCGCAGAAGAACCTCCGGTCCGCCCGGAGGGGCGACGCGGCCCTCGTCTACGAGACCGCCCCGGTGAAGGCTCTCGTGGGCCTCGCGGAGCTGGTCTCGGACCCGTACCCCGACCCCTCCGACCGCGCCGGAAAGCGCGTCGTCGTGGACGTGCGGGCGGTCCGGCGGCTGCGGACGCCGGTCCCGCTCGCCGCCCTCCTCGGGGCGAGAGGGCTCGCGAAGATGTCATTCGTGCGCGTGAAGCGCGTCGCCGTCTCGCCGGTCTCCGCGGCCGAGGAGAAGATCCTGCTCCGCCTCGCGGGAGAGGCGCGGTGACCTCGATAGACCCGGGGGCGCTCTCCCCCCGCGACCGCTACCGGCTCATGATCTCCGCGATCGTCCCCCGGCCGATCGCGTGGGTGACGACCCTCTTCCCGGACGGCCGGGTGAACGCGGCGCCCTTCTCGTACTTCAACGGCGTCTCCTCCACGCCGCCCCTCGTCTCGATCGCGGTCGGGCGGAAGGGGCGGACCGGCGAGAAGAAGGACACCCTCCGGAACGTCGAGGCGACGGGCGAGCTGGTCGTGAACGTGGTCTCCCAGCCGTCCCTCCGGGCGATGGTCGCGAGCTCGGGCGACTCCGACACGGCCCGCGCGGGACTCCGGACGGTCCCGAGCGAGGCGGTGGCGGTCCCGGGTCTCGCCGACGCGCGGGTCCGGTTCGAGTGCCGTCTCCACGCGCTCCTCGACCTGCCCGAGGCGAACGCGACCCTCGTCCTCGCCCGGATCCTCCGGATCCGCGCCGACGACGAGGTCCTCAAGGGGGGCGTCGTGGACCCGCGCGCCCTCGACCCCGTCGCCCGCCTCGGCGGCGACGCCTACGCCCGGCTCGGGGACATCACGGACGTGACGAGGCCGGAGGAGCCGAAGTGACCGAGGCGCGAGGAGAGACTACCGGACGCGTTTCGCGGGCGGTTCGTAGGCCCGGTCGTCCCCGGCGATGTCGATCCCGAACCAACCCAGGACGAAGTCGAGGAACTCGCCGGGGCTGAAGCCGACGCGGGCGCAGACGAATCCGGCATAGGCGCTGGCTTCGACGTCGAAGGCGTGGACTCGCAGCCATCGGTTGGTCCCGGTGTCGTCGTCGCTCCATATCCAGGTCTTCTTCCTGCCGTACGAAATGAGGGCGGGAAGGGCGCCATACGAGTAGCGACCTACGAGGCGTCCCGGTCCTCGGATTCCGATCTCGGCATAGACCGCGTTCGGGCCCTCACCCGGCATCAAGAGGGGGACAGGGAAGAGGAACTCCGCGTCCACGGGAAGGGCGGAGTCGCTCTTCCCCTCGATCTCGTGCGTCGCGGCGCCCAATGCGTAACCGTAGCCGTAGTTCCAGCCGAGTCCGAGCGGATACGGCATGGCTCCGAGTCCGAGTCCGGCCTCCACAACTCCGCCGACGCGTACCCCGGCCCCGAGCCCGAACCCCAAACCCGCCTGGACCCGGAAGCACTCCCCGAAGTCTCGCGACCGGTTGGCGAGGTAGTTCCCGAACGCCCCGCAGCCGGAGCCGGACCCCGCGACGGCGAGGAGCGCTGCAGAGAGGACCCTGCGGTGCACCGCGGGGATCCTACCAGCCCCGGGAGCGCCCGCTCTCTCCGGACTACCCGGGGCACCCGTCGCCGTGTCCCCGCGTCGCCGCGTCGAGCCGCGAGCTATTCCGTCCTCGCCCGCACGATCACGTCCCCCACCTCGATCCGGTCCACCACTTCGAGGCTCGCGGCATCGGCCAGGCGGCCGAAGACGGTGTAGTTCCCGTCGAGGTGCGGCGTCGATAGGTGTGTGATGAAGAGCTGGCAGCCGCCGGTGTCGGGGCCGGCGTTCGGCATGCCGAGGGTGCCGCGCGAGTAGACGCGCGGGTTCACCTCGTCCCGGATCGCGTAGCCGGCGTCGCCCCAGCCGTCCCCGCGCGGGTCTCCTCCCTGGATCACGAAGGCGGGGACGACCCGGTGGAACGCGAGGCCGTCGTAGCGGCCCGCGTCGGCGAGCGCCGCGATGTTCGCGACGTGGACCGGGGCCTCTTCCGGGAAGAGGTCGAGCACGATCGGCCCCTTCGTCGTCTCGATCCGGAGCCGCCGCGCGAGCTGCGGCACCCTCGCCCGGGTCTCCTTCGGGTCGGGAGCGCCGACGTCCGCGGGCGGAGGGAGGGTCGGCGGGGTGATCGTCTCGTCCCGGAGAGCCTTCAGCCCCGCCGCGGCGGCCTCGCGGACCGACTTGTAGGGGTCGTTGAGCGCCTCGCGGAGCACCGGCACGGCGCGGTCGTCCTTCAGGGCCGTGAGGGCCTGGAGCATGGTCACGCGCGTCTCGTACCACTCGCGTCCCGAGGAGCCGCGGAAGGCGTCCACGAGGGCGGTGACGACGTCGCGCTTCGCCTCGGCGATCTCCTCGGCGCGGCCCTTCAGGAGCTCGGCGGCGCCGCCCCGGACGGCGAGATCGGCGACGGCCAGCCCCCTCTCCGCGAGGTCGCACGCTCCGGCGAGGTCGAGCGTCTCGAGCGCCCCCATCACGGCCGCCCGGTCCCGAAGGTCGCCTTTCTCGAAGACACCGAGGAGGAACTCGGCGACGGGGACCGAGGCCGCGACATGGGTCGCCGAGGCTCGCGCCGCGGCCTCCTCGGCGGCGGCCGCCTCGGTCGCGGCCGCGTCGGGCTTCTTCCGGATCCCCTCCAGGTCGGCCCGGGCCTTGTCGCGCTCGCCCTTCGGGCCTGCGAGCGTCGCCCCCGCGGCTCCGATCGCCGACGCCCGGACGTAGGGGCTGTCCGAAGAGAGCGCGGCCCGGATCGCGGGAAGGGCCTCCGCGCCCCGGAGCGCGGCCCACGTCCCGAGCGCCGCGCGCTGGACTGTCCGGGAGCGGTCTCGGAGGCAGCGCTCGACCACGGCTTCCGTCTCCGCGCCCTTCCGCTCGGCGAGCTGCTCGAGGGCCGTCTCGCGGACGAGGGGATGGGGATCCTCGCCGGCCACGGCGCGCAGCGTCCGCGTCGTCGCGTCGTCCATCGCCTTCGCCGCGGCCCGGATGGCGGAGACGCGCACGATCCAGTCGGGGTCGAGGACGAGCCGCGCGAGGTCCGGGCCGGCCGAATCGCCGAGCACCCGCCCGAGGCCGCTCGCCCCGTAGGTGCGCGAGTATCGGTGCGGGTCCCCCGGGAGGCCCGTGGCCCGACGGAGGGCGAGGAGAAGGGCCTCCCGCCCGGCGTCGTCGAGAGGCGGTGGAGTCGCCTTCCCGCGACGTTGCCTCGGGTTCCGGAGCGCGGCGACGGCGTAGACCATCCGCCAGAGGGCCTCGGGGTCCTCCTCGCGCGCCGCGGCCCGCGCAACGTCGAGCGCCCGTTCGAGGGCGGGCATCCGGAAGAGCGCGAGCGCGGCCTCGCCCCGGATCGCGGGGGACGGGTCCCCGAGGAGGGCCGCCACCGGGCCGGCGGACCTCTCGGCGTCGCCGATCTTCCCGAGCGCCTCGATCGCCGTCGCGCGGAGGTCCTCCTCCCGGCTCCCCGCCGCGAGGCGGAGGAGCGCCGGCACGGCCTCGACGGCGCGGGCGTCCCCGTCCCGGAGCTGCCCGAGCGCGAAGAGGGCGGCGAGGACGACCTCCCCCGAACGGTCGTCCAGCGCGGCGAGGAGCGCGGACGTGTCGGAGGGGGTCCCGCCGCGTCCCAGCGCCGTCGCGGCGGCGGCGCGCACGCGCCGGTCGGGGTCCTTCCCGAGGAGTTCGGCGAGACGTCCCCCCTCCCGGACGCGGCCGTCCTCGAGCTTCGCGATCTCCCGCATCCTCTCCTCGGGCCAGGACGCGCAGCCGGCGGCGGCGAGGACCAGCACGACGGTCCGACGCATGGGGCGGATGCTACCATCCCCCCGTGCCCGTCTTCCGTCTCGGCGACCGGACGGTGACGCTCGGATACTCCGCGAACGTCCGGCCCGGCCGGACTCTCGCGGACGTCCGCGCCCACCTGCGGCAGGACCTGCCGCGGGTCCGCGCCGCCGTCGCGCCCGGGCGGCCGTTCGGGGTGTGCCTCTACCTCGGGGCGGGCGCGCTCGGCGAGATCGCGGCCGACCCTCGGGCCGTGGACCGGCTGCGGGAGGACCTCGCCGCGGGTGACCTCTTCCTCTACGCCGTGAACGCCTTCCCGCTCGGGGACTTCCATGCGCCGGTCGTGAAGGAGGCGGCGTTCCGGCCCGACTGGCGGGACCCGCGGCGCCGGGACCTGACGCTCCAGGTCGCCCGCATCGCCACGTCCCTAGTCCCCGAGGGAGCCGAGGTCGTCGTCTCGACGGTCGCCGGGGGCTTTCGTCCCGAGACGGCCGCCGCCGCCCGGCAGGAGATCGCCGAGGCGCTGGCGGCGACGGCCGGCGATCTCGCCCGGCTCGCGGCCGAGACGGGCCGGACCATCGTCCTCGCCCTCGAGCCCGAGCCCTGGACCACCTGCGAGACGGCCGACGAGGCGGCGGAGCTCCTGGACGGGCGGGTCCTCGCCGCGGCCGAGGACTCGGGGCTCGCCGACGCCGCCCGCCGGCACCTCGGGGTGAACCTCGACCTCTGCCACGCCGCCGTCGCGTTCGAGGACCCGATCGCGGCCGCTCGCATGCTCGCCCGCCGGGGGATCCGGCTCGGGAGCGTCCACGCCACCGCGGCGCTAGAGGTTCCGGGGCCGGTTGAGGGTCTCGGACGGCTGCGCCGGTTTGCCGAGCCGCGCTACCTCCACCAGGCGGTGGCGGCGGCCGGGGGGCGGGCCGTCGCGCGCTGGCGTGATCTCCCCGAGCTGCTGGCGGCCGGGCCCTCCGCCCTCGCGGGCGCCAACGAGCTGCGGGTGCACTTCCACGTGCCCCTCGATGCGCCCGACGTCGGCGGCCTCCCGACCACCGCCCCGCTCACGCGCGACGCGCTGCGGGCGATCCTCGCCGAGGGTCTGACCGCCCGGGTGATCGCCGAGACCTACACGTGGGGCGCGGGCCCCCTCGCCGATCCGGGCGACCTGCCCGCGCGCCTCGCCCGCGAGCTCCTCTGGCTCGTGCGCGAGCTCGGGCTCTCGCCGGGGTAGCCAGGACGATCCGTGAACCGCAGAGACGCGGAGAGCGCGGAGAGAGCAGCACGGCAATCAGGGTCGGCATGCCCCCTCCGTCTCCCTCGTGCCTCTGCGGCCTCTGCGTCTCTGCGGTTAGTGATCCGGTCTACGTCGGCAGAGTCTCCCACCGCGCGAGCCCCAGCGCGGCGAAGATCCCGAGCGGCGCCCAGCCGGCCAGCGCCGGCGGCACGAGCCCCCGGCTCCCGAGCTCCGCTGCCACGGCCTGCACGACGAAGTACGCCCCGCACACGGCCCCCGCGAGCAGCGGGCCGAGGAGGACCGTGCGCGCCTCCCGCGCGAGCACGAGCGGGAGCCCGACGAGGAGCAGCGCCAGGTGCGCCAGCGGGTGGGCCAGCCTCGCGTGGAGCTCCACCCGCGGGCCCGGCGCCTCCGGGAGCCGCGCCGAGTCGCGGGCCAGGACCGTCAGCGACCGGAATCGGCCCTCCTGGCCCCCCGCCTCCACGTCGTAGGGGAGGAGGTCGGTCCCGATGTAGTCGAGGCTCTCGAACCGGTCG
>JAKEIC010000162.1 GCA_022614695.1 Planctomycetales bacterium
AGGACCCAGACCAGGTCGTCCTCCGCGCGGGCCGAGAGCGCGAGCCTCTCCTGCAGCGCCCCCTCGTCGTAGCGCCGGCCCGTCACCCGCTCGAGCGCGGGGATGACCGAGCGGCGGAGTTGCTCGACGACGTAGGCCCGCTGGCTCTCGGTGAACGTCCCGTCCGCCTGGTAGGGGACGTGGAGCATCACGGCCGGGCAACGGTAGAGGCGCCGCAGGTTCTCGAACCACTTCACGAAGGTGAAGCAGCCCGTGTAGGAGAGCAGCAGCAGGTCCGGCGGCGGGATCGGGGCGCCCGTGGGTCCCACGTTCCCCCGCGCCATCATCCCGATGTCGCACTTCACGTAGCTGCAGACGTCCTCGGAGTGGCCGAGCTTCTCGGCCTCGCGGATCAGGTCCCCCGACTGCTTGCGCATCCCCATCTGGAGCGCGTTGATCTCGGGGTAGACCGGGAGCGCGTCCATGGCGAGCAGCAGCTCGGTGACGTTCCCCGGGACGAACGTGTAGACGACCTTCCGCCCCTCCTCCCGGGCGCGGGCGAGTCGCTGGTAGTGCGCGGCCGTCAGCTCCTTCTGGAGGAGCATGCTCGGCTCCTTCTGCGCGGCCGGCGGCGATGCGGGGGCGGGTACGGGGGCGGTTTCGGCCATGGTCAGCTCCAGAGCCGGATCGAGTCGCTGAACGTGCCGGCCAGCTCCCGGACGACCTGGAACTGGCCGGTGTTCTCGACGTACTGGACGGACGTGTGGGGGATCCCCGCCTCGTCGCAGGCCCGCTCGAGCGAGGGCCGGTCGAGGAGGGCGGGCGAGCAGAAGCTCGGGGCGCAGAAGACCACCCCCTGCGCCCGGCGGGACCGGGCCGTCGCGACGAGCGCCGCGGCCCGGGAGCCGTCCGACTCGAAGCGGGCGCTGGAGGGCGCGCCGTGCTCGAGCCAGGTCCGGGCGATGTTCCCGAGCGGGTCGCCGTCGAGGGGGACGTCGGCCTCGAGCGCCCGGGTCCCGAAGTTCAGGTCGTCGTCCACCACGACGCAGCCGGCCTGCTCGAGGGTCCGCAAGAGGCCGATCGGGGGCTGCTCGCAGAAGGCGCCGACGAGGAGGACGCGGACGTCGTCCCGGGGCCGGCGTCCCGACCCCTCGGCAGCGCGGACGTAGTCGCGCAGCAGCGCCGCGTGCTCCTCCGCCGGCAGGACCGCCCCGGCCCGGACCACGAGGAACGCCTCGGAGACCGGCACGAGCCAGGGCTTCTCCGCCCGGAGGTTCCCGAGGGTCCGCACGGCGCTCCGCCGCCAGTTCTCGCCCTCGATCGCCGCCCGGAGCTCCTCCGGCCCCGGGAAGCGGCCGCCCCTCTCGGCGAGCGCCGAGAGGATCCGCGTCAGCTCCCGCCGCAGGAACTGGCCCCCGACGGCGGGGTCGAGGTCCTGCGGGAAGTCGAAGTAGATGGAGAGCTTCTCCGGATGGAGCATCTGCCAGACCCCGGAGAAGTTCCGGATCACGTCGCAGATCGCCGGGGCGACGAGCCCGTCGAGGGGATCGAGGAAGCCCCCGAGCGCCATCTCGACCGTCGAGCGGGGCAGGTGGCAGAGGTAGGACTGGTAGTAGGCGTCGCCGCGGACGATGTCCACGCGGTCGCCGCCCCCCGAGACGGCGACGGGGAGCCACCCGCAGGCCCGCGCGACCTCGCCCGGGAACCAGCCCGGCAGCACCCCGAGCGCCCTCCCGCCCGGCTGCGCCTCCTTCCACGCCGCAACGGCGCGCAGCTCGAGGTCCCCGGCAAGCGCCCCCGCCCGGGCGAGGACCTCGTCGAGCGCCGGCGGGCCGCTCACGCGTGTCGCCATGCGGGGGACCTCCTCCCGAGGAACGCCTCGATTCCCTCGTTCGCGTCGGCGGTGGCCATGAGCGTGTCGAGGTAGAGAGCCTCGACGTCCGGGAGCCGCGCGCTGACCTCCCGGAGCAGGCTCCCGCGGGCGGCCCGAGCCGCGAGGCCGAGGGAGGAGGCCGAGAGGGGGAGCAGCCTCTCCCGGACGTAGGCCCGCCCGGCCGCGACCGGGTCCTCGGCCAGCTCGGTCACGAACCCGGCGGCCCGGGCCTCCTCGGCCAAGAGGCTCCGCCCGGAGAGCAGGAGGTCGGCCGCGAGCCGCGGCGGGAGGAGTCGCGGGAGGACGAGGCTCGCCACCGGCGCGAGGACCCCGAGCTTCGACTCGGGTTGCCCGAACCGCGCGTCCGCGGAGGCGAAGACGAGGTCGCAGCAGGAGGCCAGCTCCATCCCGGCGCCGAGGCACTGCCCCCGGACGGCGGCCGCCGTCGGGCGCGGGAGCTCGAGGAGGAGCCGCACCAGGGCGTGGAAGGCCCGCAGCAGCGCCGGCGCCGTCTCCCTCCGGTGCTCGGGGACGCTCGCCCCGAACGAGAAGTGGCTCCCGGCGCCCTCGAGGAGTACGAGCCGGGCCTCGGGGAACTCCGGGAGCCGCCGCAACGCCCCGGCGAGCGCCTCGATCATCCGGAGGTCGAGGACGTTCCCCTTCGGGGCGTCGAGGACGAGGCGCAGGAGCGCCCCGGCCTCGTCGTCCTGGACGTGGACGGGGGGGGTATCGGGGAGCACGGTCGTCTGCCTTGTCGCCTTCCTTCGCAAGGAACTTGCCGCGCCGCCGGGGGGAAGTTGCCTCCCTCCCGGCACTCTGCCGGGGAGCCTCGCGCGCCGACGGGACCGATCGCGCGCGCCGGGCCGGTATCCGGACTTCGCCGGTACGGGTTCTCGCCTACTTCCCCAATTTCAGGGTCTGCCAGAACGTCACCGACTTCTGGCCGTCCCGGTCGCCGGCTGCGCCGTCCCAGACGGCGAACCCGACGTTGGCCGTCGCGCCGGCCGCGAGCTGGGCGTCGTTCGGTTCGCGGCTGGAGAGCGTCCGCGTGAACACGACCCGCCACGTGCCCGCGTTCCACGCGCCTTGCCCCCGCACGTTTTGCTGCGCCTCCGGCTGGACCTCGAGCGTCCCGAAGCCCACGGCGACCAGGTCCTGGACGGGCGTCTTCCTCTCGAGATCCGACACGGGATTCCCCGCCCCGGCGCCCGTCAGGAACGTCGGGTCCATCCTCGCCGTGGCGGGGATGGGCCCATGGGCCTTCGGGCCCTCGGCGAGCGGGTAGTCGTCCGACGCCATGTCCGGATAGGCCGTCTCCACGTCCTCGCGGGCCGTCAGGTCCACCTGCCGGTCCATCCGCCACTGCCAGATGTTGCAGGGCTTCCCCCGCTCCCCCATCGTGAAGTGGCCGGGCGGATCGGAGAGGGAGAACATGACGGAGGCGGCGTCCGGGTAGTCCTCGTGGCGGAGCGCCCACCCCTCGACGCTCGGGTCTTCCCACTCGAGCAGCACCGAGAGCCGCGCGCCATCGTGCGCGGCCCGCACGCGGACGATGTCCGGAGCCCGGCTCCTCTGCCAGAGGCCCATGAGAGGGATCTCCGTGGCGGGCACGGAAGCCCAGTCGGCCGCGTCCGGCGCGTCAGGGACGCTCGGGAGTCGGGGCGCCGGGATCACGACGCCGCTCGCCTGCCGGGCGATGCTCGGCCGCCCCGCCGCCTCGAGGGACTTCACGTAGTGGACCAGCGCCCAGCGGTCCTCGTCCGTGATGTTGTCGAAGGAGGGCATCGGGGTGCCGGTCATGCCCGTCGTGAAGCGGACGTAGACGTCCCGCGGCGCGGAGCCGCCCTTGTAGAGCCCGCGGGTGAAGTCGTTCGGCCGTGTGGGGAGGCCCCAGTCGTCCTTGAGGGTCGCGGCCGAGGGGCCGTCGCCCCGGCCCCCGTCCCCGTGGCAGGCGTTGCAGCCCGAGGAGAGGTAGACCTCGCGGCCCCGGCGGACGCGGTCCGGCGTCGCGGGGAGGTCCGCCCCGACCGGGATCGCCTCGGGCTTCGCCCGCATCTGGAAGATGTTCTCCTTCTCGCCCCCCTCGCCCTCCAGGACGGCGAGGGACTTCACGTGCGCCAGCAGCTCCCGCCGGTCGGCCTCGGGCAGGTGCGTGAAAGAGGGCATCGCCGAGCCCGGCATCCCGCGCTCGAGGGTCCCGAGGAGGTCCTGGTCCGTCGGGAGCTGGCCCGACTTGGTGGTGCGGACCTTGAACTTCCCGAGGGAGAAGTCACGGGGCTTCGGGAAGAGGTAGACCGAGGCCGGGCCGTCCCCGCGCCCCGAAGGGCCGTGGCAGGCTGCGCAGTGGACCTGGAAGAGCTCCGAGCCCCGGGCGGATCCGATCGGAAGGCCCACGCCCGCGGGGCCCACGGGGCCCGCGGGGCCCGGGGCCGGGGCTGGGCGACCGCAGCTCGCCGCGAGCGAGGCGACTAGAGCGACGAGGAAGGCGTTTCGCATGAGGAACCTCCTCCGCAGGAAAGGTCCTCGGCGGCCGGATCGGCCGCCGGGACGAGATCCACGAGGCGCGCCGCCTCGGCCGCGAGGCCCAGGTCCTCGCGCTCGCGGGCGAGCCAGCCCTCGAGCGAACGGGCGAGCGCGGGGTCGCGGGACGCGAACCGCCGCGCGAACGCGGGCGCCCAGCGCCCGAGGTGGTCGCGGAAGAACGCCGTTTGCATGGCGCGGCACTCCTCCGCCCGGTGGCAGCGTCCGGTCGCGCGGGCGTGCTCCTCCTTCCGCGCGAGGAACCCGAGGAACTCGAGCTCCACGGCCAGGTGGTCCACCCGCTCCTTCTCGGGGGCGCCGAGCCCGCAGGCCCGGTAGAACCCCGCGATGTCGGCGAGATCCGTCGTCTGCATGAAGATGTGGGCGGAGCCGTACTGGGTCTCGTACGGCGGGCAGTCGGGCGTGAGGGTCGGGTCGGCGGCGGTGGCGGCGAGCACCGCGCGCGAGAGCCGGCCGTACTCCTCGGCCCGATCAGATGGAGTTCGCGTGCTGCGCGGGGCGCACATGGATGGGCTCCTCGACGGTCGTCCGGAAGAGCTCTCTTCCGTCCTTCCCGTAGGCGATCACCGTGTCGTTCCAGAGCGTGAACTTCCTCCCGAACCGCTCCGTCTCGTAGATCTTCGGCCCCTCCTGGATCTCGTAGCGGAAGATGATCTTCTGGGAGCGGCGGAAGAGCTGCAGCACCGCGAGCAGCTCCCGGTCCGGGACCGTGTAGGCCTCGATGGCGTGGTCCACGCCCGGGCCGTACATCTGCCGGAGGTAGTCGCGCGGGACCCACCGCGGGGGGATGTAGTAGCCGTTCGGCTCGGTCCCGAACTGCGGGTAGAGGGGGAGCGCGACCTTGGCGACGCGGATGAGGTAGTAGAGCGGGTTCTGCCGGTCCTCGGCCCACGCCCCGTCGGGGCCGATCTTGACGAGCCCCTGGAGCCGGATCTGCCCGACGCAGACGGCCATGCAGCGGGTCTCCATGGGCTGGCCCTCGGAGAGCGGGTCCTTGCCCTCGATGCGGGGGTAGCAGCCCACGCACTTCTCCGCCACCCGCGTCGTCCCCCGGAACATGGGCTTCTTGTAGGGGCAGGCCTCGACGCACTTGCGGTAGCCGCGGCAGCGTTTCTGGTCAATGAGCACGATCCCGTCCTCGGGCCGCTTGTAGATCGCCGTGCGCGGGCAGGAGGCGAGGCAGGCGGGGTAGGTGCAGTGGTTGCAGAGCCGCTGCAGGTAGAAGAACCAGGTCTTGTGCTCCGGCAGCTGGGCCCCTTCCGTCGAGAGGCCGAGCGGCCCGGCCGCGGGGTACTTCGTCGAGGTGTCCTCGTAGAAGTTCGGCCCCCGCCACTCCTCGTCCTTCGGGAGGTAGCCGAGCGCCACCTGGTGCCCTTCGGGGTCCGCGCGCTTCTGCGCCAGCTCGAAGATGGTCTTCCCGCGGTACGCGCCGCCGCGCCAGCGCATCCCGCCCGGGTCGGCCTCGTCCATGAGCTTCAAGAGCTTCGCGTCCCAGTGCTGGGGGTAGCCCCCGTAGGGCTTGGTCTCCACGTTGTTCCACCACATCGCCTCCTGGCCCTTGGAGAAGGTCCAGGTGGACTTGCAGGCCATGGTGCAGGTCTGGCACGCGATGCAGCGGTTCGTGTTGAAGACGAACGCGAACTGCCAATCGGGGTGTTTCTCCTCGTAGGGGTAGCGCATCTTCCGGCCGAGTTGCCAGTTCATGACCTCAGGCATGGGCTTCCTCCTCGCTGGGCGCCCCCCCGGCGACCGTCGTCCGGAATCGGACCCCCCCGAACCCCGCCCGCACGCGGGCGATCAGCTCCCGCACCCACCCCTCCCCCCTCTCGCGCCAGACCCGGTGGGTGCCCGCGAAGTGCGGCGTCGCGAAAAGGCGGAGGATCGCCTCGTCGGGGAAGCCCTGGATCATGAACTCCTCGACGAAGCACTCGGCCATCGAGTCGGTCGTGTCGCCGGGGAAGGCGGCGGCCGTGAACTCCATCGGGTCGTCCGGCTCGGCGCACTTGTCCGTCCTCACGGGCATGTCGGGCGTCTCGTGCATCTCAGTGGCACTCCGGCGCTTCCCCGCAGCCGCCCTCCGGCCCCGCGTGCGCGCAGCAGGAGCACGGGTTCGCCATCTCCTCGAGCCTCGGGGCGGGGATCCGCGCCTCCGCCATGGGGAAGAGGACGTTCACCTCCTTGTGGATGTGCTGGCGCAGCACGTCCACGAACCGGTTCACCGTGGAGGCGTCGAAGCGGCCCGAGTCGATCGCCCGGAGGGCGTCCTGGATCTCCTCGTGCTCGCGCTCCATGACGTCCAGCGGCGGGAACTCCGGGCCCCACGCCCTCCGGATCTCGGGGTAGAGGAGCCTCTCCTCGAGCTCCCGGTGCCTCTCGACCGGCCCGGCGATCGCGCGGGAGACCGCAGCCAGCACCTCGGGCTTCGCCCCCTGCTGGACCAGATGGTCCAGGGTCGCGAGCTGGTCGAGGAACACGCCGTGCTCGACGTTGAGGCACTCGGTGATCTTCAAGGCTCCACCTCCACGGTCCCGCCGCGCAGGTACTTCTCGGTGAACTCACTCTCGTTCCCCGGGGTGAACCCGGTCTTGCCCGGGGCCCAGGGGCCCACGCCCCCGAGTCCCCCGTCCTCGGCCTTCACCACCCGGACGAGGGTCTCCTTCGGGGTCGTGTTCACGGTGTGGTTGTCTCCCTCGCCCCCGAACATGAACGACATGCCGATCTTCGTCTTGTGGAAGAGCGTGTCCGTCATGTGCATGGGCATGAGCCACGACCGGGTGCAGGACTGCTGGGAGCCGTAGCGGAGGTTCGACTGGTAACCGGTCCCCTCCGAGAGAGCGCGGCCGTCGGCGCGCGTCTCGTGGGCCTTCACGCTCCGCTCCGTCGCGATGTACGGGGCGTGCTTCGCCATCACGGCGTTGTAGGGGTAGGCCGGGTTGTACTTCACGCGCATCATGCAGCGGGCGACCCGGTAGAAGGGGTCCGTCGGCTTCCAGCCGCGGTAGGGACGGTCGGCCGGGTTCGCGTCCACGTACACGTAGTCGCCGTCGGCGATCCCGAGGTCCTTCGCCGCCTGCGGATTCATGTGGAGCTGGTGCTCGCCGACCCCCGGCATCCGCTTGTCGGCCCGGTAGGGGTCCCCGAAGTTCGAGTCCCAGATCAGGTTCCAGTCCGTGTCGCTCCACTGCGAGTGGACGCGGTGGCGGGTCTTCGGGGTGATGAAGAAGAACCGGTAGCCCTTCTCCCAGAGCGGGTTCTTGGTCTCCTTCACGGCGCCCCAGGGCTTCTTCAAGTTCCTCACGTGCCGCCGGTCGGCGTCGAGGTCGTCCTCGGGGATCCCGTAGTCGTCGGGCCGGACGTAGGGGTTGCTCGAGACGATCACGTTCGGCAGGTAGGGGGTCGCCTCCGGCCCCTCGCGGTGGACGACGAAGTTCTCGCCGTACTCGATCGCCTCGGGGATGTCGCAGTAGGCGTTGAGCCTCCCCGTGTCCGTGTAGAAGGGCTGCGACTCCTGGACCTGCTCCCAGAAGGGGATCCGGGGGTAGGTCCGGTAGAGCATGAGCGCCGATCCCGGCTCGCCGTACTTCCCGTCGCGGATGTCCTCGAACCGGTAGCCTCGCAGCGTCGAGGAGGCGTCGAGGAGGCGCTGGATGTAGACCTCGGGCCTCTTCTCGAGCGCGAACTTCCAGTAGTCGCTGAAGCGCTTGTCCCCGGTGAGCTCCCCGAGCTTCGCCGACATCCCCGCGAGGATCATCACGTCGTCCCGGGTGTCGTAGAGGGGCTTGAGGCCCCCCTTCCACGTCTGCACGAAGGGGTTGCTGCAGGAGCTCGTGATCTCGTGGGTCTCGGTCTCGACCCAGGTGCTCGCCGGGAAGGCGAAGTCGGAGTACTCGACCGTCGCGGTCATCTGGATGTCGTTCGAGATGATCAGGTCCACCTTCGGGTCCACGTTCTTGATCATCTCGTAGGCCCACTTCGCGTTGTTGATCAGGTTCACGTTCGTGAACCACATCGCCTTCGTGGGCGTGGGCATGTGGGTCTTCCCGGTGAAGACCTTGCGGCCGTACTTCGGGGTCTCGACGACGAGCGGCGTGTCCCCGTGGTTCCAGAAGGCCACGGCCTCGTCCTTCGAGTAGCCCTTCACGTGGATGTCCTTCCCGTCCACCGACGGGTCCAGCTCCGGGTGGAACGGGTCCTCGGCCACCCACGCCTTGAACCCGTAGCCGCTCCAGGCCGAGGCCTGGAAGTTCGCGGCCTTGTAGTTCCCGGCCCAGGTGTGGCTCCCCCCCCCGGGGATTCCGATGTTCCCGGTGAGCATGAGGGGGAGGTAGGTCGCGCGGTTCACCAGCGTCGCGTGGAACCAGTGGTTGATCCCCTCGCCCACGTGGACGGCGGCCGGCTTCGTCTTGGCGATGTCCTCGGCCAGGCGCTCGATCAGCTCCCTCGGGGCGCGGGTCATCTCGTGGACCGAGTCCAGGTCGTAGTCCTTCAGGTGGATCTTGTAGAGGTCCCAGAGGGTCATGCACTCGATCCCGTTCACCGTGAACTTGCCCTCGAGGGCCGCGTCCGCGCCGAAGTTCTTCCCCACTTGGTCGCGGGTGACGGGGACGGCCTTCCCCTCCTTCCGGTCCCAGACGACGAAGTCGCCGATCCTCTCGCGCTGGTCGTCCTTCAGTCCCTGGAACTTGTAGGAGAGCCCCTCGCGGAGGTTGGTGTTCCTGTAGCCGGGGAAGGCGTCGGAGGCCTTGAGGCGCTGCAGGTTGTCGGTGCGGACGAGCAGCGGGAAGTCTGTGAAGCGCCGGACGAAGTCCTCGTCGTACCACTTGCGGTCCATCAGGATCCTCGTGATCCCAAGGAAGAGCGCCGTGTCGGAGTTCGGCCGGATCGGGATCCAGTAGTCCGCCTTCGTGGCGGGCGGGCTGTACTCGGGCGTGATGACGACGATCTTCGCGCCCCGCTCGAGGCTCTCGATGAACCAGTGCGAGTCGGCCATCTTGTTCTCGACCAGGTTCTTCCCGCACTGGATGTGGAGCTTCGTGAACCGCAGGTCGTTGAAGTCGCAGTCGGAGGCCTGGACGCCGTGCACGAAGGGGTGCCCGGGGGCCTGGTCCCCGTGCCACGTGTAGTTGTCCCAGTTCCGGCCGGCGAGGGCCTTGTCGGGCCCGACGCCTCGGACGTGCGCGTCGAGCAGCGCGAGCCCGTTCGCGAACCGGTACATCCCGTACTTGCCGATCACGCCAAGGAGCCCCATCCCGCCGCGGCACTTGATGGTCCGCGTGCCCGCCCCGTGCATCTCCTCGACCATCTCGGGGGCGTAGCCCTCGGCGAGGAGCCGCCTCCGCCCCTCCTCCCCGCTGTAGTGCCCCGCGATCGCGATCATGCCCTTGGCAGCGAGCGTGAACGCCTCGTCCCAGGAGGCCTTCTCGAAGACGTCCTGGCCCCGGCTGTCGAACTTGTACCGGACCCGCAGCTCCGGCGTGAGGTAGGGGAACCCGGCCTCGGCCCACTCCTTCCAGCCCTTCCGGACGATCGGGTGCTTGAGCCTGTAGGGGCCGTAGACGCGCCTGTGGAACGTGTAGCCCTTGAGGCACCCGCGCGGGTTCCAGTTGCAGGTGGACTTGTTGCCGTACAGGTCCGAGACGCGCTGGTTGTCGTAGTTGGCCTCGCAGCGCATGAAGACGCCGTTCCGGACGAACGCGCGCATCCGGCAGGCGTGCGTGTCGTTCGGGGAGCAGACGTAGGTGAAGCTCGAGTCGTACCGGTACTGGTCCCGGTAGACCTTCTCCCAGTCGCGGTCGGGGTAGTGCTCGAGGGGGTTCTCCACCTCGGGCTTGAGCAGCGCGAGGGCGTTCCCCGCGGTCCCGAGGAGGACACCGCTCGCGGCCGCCCCCTGCAGGAACCCGCGGCGGTCCACTCCAACGTGGCCAAAGGGGCCCGCGGGGCCGCCCGGACCGTTCCTCGGTTCGCTCTCTTCGCTCATCGAGTCACCTCCGGGGGGTCCCCTCGTCACCCACGGGCGCCGACGGGCTCGCCGGCGACCTCGGCCCACTCGAGACAGCGATCGCAGACGCGGTCGAGGCTGGCGCCCGGCCCCGCCAGCTCGCGGAGCCGCGCCAGGACCTCGCCCCGGGGGCTCGTCCAGCTCGCCGACGGCAGCCCGCACACCGGGCAGCGGGGCGAACCCAGCGCCTGGGCCCTCTGGAGGAGGGCGGCGTGCGTGACGGGCTCGAGCCCCCCGCCCCGCAGCCGCTCCTCGACCGACGCGCACCAGAGCCGGTCGTAGCGCTCGCGGATCCTCGGCTCGAGCGACTCGTCGTGCCAGCCGAACGCGGGGTCGGCGAGATCGGACGCATGGACCAGCTCGTGCCGGAGGAACCGGTTCAGGGCCTCGCGGTCCCGGAACCGGGCCGGGCGCAGGAGCAGATCTATGACGGGACGGGGGGCGGGGCCGGTCCGGGAGCACCCCTCGTCGCGCTCGGAGGTCCAGACCCGGAGCGGCGCCCGCACCGAGGCGGCGCGGGCGGCGAAGAACTCGGGCCACCCCAGGCGCTCGAAGAACCGGGCCTGGACCAGCCGCGCCGCCGAGAGCCGCCTCTCCCCCGGGTAGCGATAGGTGCGTTCGAGCAGCTTCCGGTACTCGGCACGGACCGCGTCGCCGGGGGGGCGGAAGGAGACCTCCTCCTCGACCACCGTCTCGATCAGCCGCGGCTGGAACTCGACCGCCACCGCCACCTCCCTGGTCCGCATCCGGGCAAGAGCAAGCGCCTTGCCCAGGAGCTTCCCGGGGAGCCGGGCCTCCCGGCGCATGGGACCCGCGAGACGTCCCACGCACCCGGGGGAAAGCGAGCGGCGAGGACGGGAACCCGTCCCTTCTCGGGAGCCCTTAATCCTGCCCGAGCGTCATCCAGAAGAGGGCCGTCCGGCCCCGGAGCCGCCCCTCGCGGCCGTCGGTGAGCAGCGCGGCGAGGGCCTTCGCCCCGTAGGTCGTGTCGAGCTTGAGGCCCTCGTGGCAGCGGGCGAGCCCCGCCGCTTCCTCGGCCTCGGGCGTGGGGGAGCCGTAGCCCGGGCCGACGAAGCCGGCCTCGATCCGCGGGACCTGGGGCCTCCGCGGGGCGGCCCCGGCCCGGGCGAGGAACCCCACGCCGATCCCGAGCAGGCTCCCGAGGACGCACCGGTTCGCGAGGAGGAGGGAGGTCACCCGGACGGCGACGACGCGGGTGGCGAGACCGGCGAGGGCGAACCCGAGCGCCAGCCCCGCGGCCGTGACCCCGGTCCCGAGGGGGACGTACGCGACGTCCGGGATCGGCATCGCTCCCCGGCGCACGACGTCGGCCGTCTCGAGAGCCGCCTCCACGCCCCCGAGGAGGGCCGGGCCCGAGGCGCCGCCGGGCATCAGGAAGGAGGGCCCCTCGGGGCGGAGGAGCGTGCGCGCCCCCGCGACCGCCAGCCGCGCCGTCCCGCCCTCCGTCCACGACCGGGCGAGGGGCCGCGCCGCCTCGAGGGCGGGTCGGCCGCCGGGGTCCTCCGCTCCCTGCCAGAGGAGGAGGTCGGCCGGGACCCCCGCCGCCGCGGCCCCGTGCAGGAGCGCCTGGACCCAGTGGGACCCGAGCGGACCCGCCGTGAGGACCCCGTGGCGGAAGGCCCCCGGCTTCCCGAGGAGCCTCTCGACGGCGCGGATCTTGTTGCCGGCGAACCCCGGAGCGACGAGGTCGTCCCGCTTCACGAAGAGGGCCGCGGCGCCCGAGCGGCGGCCGAGCCTCGGCAACTCCTCCACCGGGCTCGGGAGCCTCCCGAGGGCGAGTCGCGGGTACCTCGCGCGCAGCCCCTCGAGCCGCTCGGCGAGTCCGAGGGGGCCGGGGAAGAGGTCGCTCACGGGTCCCACCGGCCCGGGTTCAGGACCCCCGTCGGATCGCAGGCGGCGCGCGCCCGCTTCCAGAGGGCGGCGAACCCCGGGTCGAGCCGGTCCCGCAGCCGGGCGAGGATCGCGGGCGGCGTCTTGTACGGGACGAAACCCTCGTCGAGGAGCGCCTCGGCGAGGGCCCCGTTCGCGGAGGCGACGCGCGCGACGGCCGCGGCGTCGCGGCGATCGAAGACCTCGATCAGCCGCAGGACGGCGAAGTGGCCGCCGCGCATGGGCCGGGCCACGAGGAGGGGCGGGAACCCGTGGGCCGCGAGCACCTCGAGCCCCCGGCGCGAGCCCCTCTCGAGCCGCGACATCGGCCCGTAGGTACCGACCCACGAGAGTCCGCCCGGGTCGAGGAGGGCGTCGAACCGCGCCGGGAGGTCCGAGAGGACCCCGAACGAGGGCTCGAGCGCCGCGAGGTCGGCGAGCGGGACGGGGCGGCCGGCCCTCGCCCCGGCCCGGGCCGTCTCCCGGAGGACGTCCCCGAAGTCCCGCCGCCGCGCGCGGAACTGCCGCCGGGTCGCCCCCGCGACCTCCGCGACCACGATCGCCTCGGGCTCGCCGGGCCCGCGCTCGCGCGGGTCCGGGTCCCCGAGCAGGAGGCGTCCCACGGCCGCGGAGACGACGCCGATGTCTTCGCAGCAGTCCGCGGCGACGAGGGACCGGGCAAGGGCGAACGCCTCCTCCAGGGTCGGCCGGAACGTCAGGAATCTCTCCGAGGCGGCCGGCTTCCTCCAGAGCTGGACCGTCCCCCGGACGGCGATCCCCGTCGTCCCCTGCGCGGAGACGAAGAGCCCTTGGAGCCCGGGGAGCGGCGAGCGGGAGACGGGGGGCGCCCCGAAGGCCGCCGTCCCCGTCCGCACGACCTCGCCGGTCGGGAGGGCGACCTCGATCCCGTTCAGCCAGTCGGCCATCGCGCCGTGGCGGAGCGAGAGGGTCGTGAGCCCGTCGAGGAGGCAGTTGGCGAGCACCGACGACTCGGGCGGCGCGAGGGGATAGGCGAACCGGAGCCCGGGATGGCGCCGGTCCAGTCGCTCCCGGACCTGCTTCCACGTGACGCCCGCCTCGATCGTCATGTAGAGGTCCGCCTCGTTCACCTCCACGATCCGGTCGAGGCCGCGCAGGTCGAGCACGATCCCGCCGCGGTCGGGGACCGCGAGGCCGCCCACGTTCCAGTTGGAGACGACCGGGACGACGGGGACCCGGCGCGCCGCCGCGATCCGGAGGACCGCGGCGACCCCGGCCGCGTCCGGGGGACGCGCGACGACGTCGGGGCGTCCGGCCGCCGCCTCCGTGCAGTCCCGCGAGAACTCGCGGAGCGCGTCGGCGTCGTCCCGCACGCAACCGGGAGGGAGGACCCCGCGGAGGGCCGCGCTGAGTCCCGTCGCGGCCGTCTCCCGCGGGAGCGCGACCTCGGCGGCCAGACCCTCAGGTCCCATGGCCCATGGCGCCCGTCGCGAAGACGGAACGGAGGGCCCTGAGCGCCGAGAGCCGGCCGCGCGCACGCAGTCTCCCCGCGAGGAGGGGGCGCAGGATCCCCCGCCGGGGGGCGGTCACCAGGGCTTCGAGGTCCCCCGAGAGCGTCGCCTCCACGGGTCCCTCGGCCCCGCCCGAGACCTCGATGCGGTCGCCCGTCCCGCGCAGGGTGGCCGACATGCCCTCGGCGACCACGCGGACGGCGTGGGAGGCGAGCCGGCGGACCGCCTCCGGGTCCCTCGCGGCCGCGCGGACGAGGAGCCGCTCCAGGAGGAGCGACGCCAAATTCGGCGTGTCGGGGGCGCGTCGCACGTCGGTTGTGGTCAATCCACCTCACTCCCCCGCGGCCGGCCGGCCCAGCGGACTTCGGGTCCGGCGCGCAAACGTCGCGCCGCCGGGGGGGAAGGGCGACCCGCGCGATCCGCGATCGCCCTCCGGATGCGTCCGGAATGCGCGTTGCGGCCCCCGGGGCCGTCGTGGCTCCACTCTTCGACGCGAGCCGGCTCCACCACCTCGCGGTGAACGTCCGCTACGCCGCGAACTGGAGGAAGCCCCGGCTCCTCCTGCGGCTCGCGGCGGCGTTCCTCCGCAGCGCGCTCCCCGGCCTCGCGCCGCCGCTCCGCGGCGTGGACATCGTCGTCACGTACGGGTGCAACCTCCGTTGCGCCCACTGCAACATCTCGCGGATGCTCCGGCGCGACGAGAGTCCTCTCTCCCTCGAGGAGTACCGCGCGCTCTACGAGCAGTGCCGCCGGCTCGGGGTCGTCTCGTTCACGTTCACGGGAGGGGAGCCGCTCCTCACGCGGACATTCTGGGAGATCCTGCCTGTCTTCCGGCCGCGCTCGCACCTGATCCTCCTCCAGACGAGCGGCGCGCTCGTGACCCGCGACGTCGCCCGCCGCCTCCGCACGGAGGGGGTGGACATCGTGAACGTGAGCCTCGACTCGCTCTCGGAGGACGAGCACGACGCCTCGCGCGGCGTCCCGGGCACATTCGAGCGGACGATGCGGGCGATCGCCGACTGCCAGGAGGTCGGGCTCAAGGTGATGGTGGGGACCGTCGCTTCCCACGCGAACATCCACACGACGCCCTTCCTCGACCTGCTCACGTTCTGCGAGGAGCGCGGGCTCCTGCTCCTGGCGAACCTCGCCGTTCCCGCCGGGCGCTGGTCGGGCGACTCGGGCGTCGTCCTCACGCCGGACGACCAGGAGTGGCTGCGGGCCCTCGCGCGCGAGCGTCCGACTCTCCGGTTCGACTTCTACTCGAACTTCCTGCGCGCGGGCTGCCCGGCGTTCAAGGAGAAGATCTACGTCTCGCCGACGGGCGACGTGCTCGGCTGCACCTTCGTCCAGGTCTCCTTCGGGAACGTCCGCCGCGATCCGCTCCCGGAGATCCTCCGGCGCGGCCGGGCCTTCCCGGACTTCGCAAGGGACTCCGACCGTTGCCCCGCGGCGGAGAGCGCCGAGTTCCGCGAGAGGGTCCTGGCGCGCGTCGCCGAATCCCCCGTCCTCCCGCTTCCGGTGGAGCGTCTCTCCTCGCCCGGCGCCCCGTGAGAAGGGGCCGGGGTGCACGGGTTCGGGTGCGAAGATTCCCGCGGTTGTGCGGGGAATCCCGCGGCCCTTGCCTCCCCGTCCCTATCCGTCTCTCGCGGCCAGAGGCTTCACCGGGAGGCACGGGGGTTGCCCTGGTGACGCCCCATGGCCGTGACTCCCCTCCGCGAGCGGCTCTACCGCGCCTACTGGGAGTTCTTCGAGAAGGCGGAGCGGGAGCGCCGGTGGAGCGTCTTCGACGACATCCCTTGGGAGAAGGTGAACCCGGGCGCCACCGACGATCTCGCCCTCTGCGCCGAGACCTTCTGCTGCGTCGAGCTGTACCTCCCCGACTACTTGACGGGCGCGATGGGGGTCGTCCGTTCCTCGTTCGGCCAGTCCTGGTTCCAGGCGAACTGGGGCTACGAGGAGAGCAAGCACGCGCTCGCCCTCGGCGAGTACCTGGTCCGCTCCGGGAAGCGCACCCGGGACCAGCTGCACGACCTCCACAAGAGGATCTTCTCGAAGCGCTGGCAGCTCGGCTACGCGACGGGGCTCGAGGGGACGTGCTACGGCCTGATCCAGGAGATGGCCACGTTCCTCATCTACGTGAAGCACCGCGCGGAGGCCGCCCGGGAAGGCGACGAGTGCCTCCGGACGATCTACGACTACATCGCGCGGGACGAGATCGCGCACGCCCACTTCTACGGGGACGCGCTGCGGGTGTTCCTCGACGAGGACCGCGAGCGAGGCCTCGACGCCCTCACGCATGTCGTACAGACTTTCCAGATGCCGGGCGTGGACCTGGTCCCGGACTACGACGCGCGTATCCTCAAGATGCGCGCCGCGGGAGTGGACAGCGGCGTCTTCCTCCAGAAGGCCTTCCTCCCGATCCTCAAGTACGCCGGCGTGACGCGAGACGAGATCCGGGGGGCGCGGGCGCGGCTCAAGGCGAGGGCGGCCCCGGCTCCCGTCACGTCCGCGCGCTGAGAACGTCCTCCCGCGCATTGCGGACCCCGGGTCCGAGGCTGGCGGACTCCCTCGCGACGAGAGCGGCCCGTGTCCAGAGGGCGAGCAGGACGAGGAACCCGAGCGCCACCGCGGCGCCTGCGACCGAGAAGACGATGGGGAACCGCTCGGGATAGAGGGCGGGAGCGGAGGGGCCGAGGGCGCGCCGGATGGCGGCGGCGATCCCGGTGGCGAGCAGCCCGCCCCAGAACGCCAGGAGCGAGAGGTTCAGCCACGCGATCGCCGCGAGGACGAGGGGGCTCCGGAGGGCCGCGCGCGCCGGGGCTCCGCACGCGGGGAGCAGCGCCGCCGCGGCCGCGAGGAGGATCATGGAGTCGATCCCGATCATGCTCCCCATCGCGTGGGCCGCGACGACGTGGGTCCCGTGCAGGTGGGCGTTGACCGGCGGGACCGACAGCGCCAGGGCCAGCACGAGCTGGAGCGCGGTCCAGAGCGTCCCGGCGGCGAGGAGCGCGTTCGCGGCGAGGGCGCCCGGGACGGCGTTCCACGAGCGCGGGAGCCGCGCCACGTCGAGGAGCACGCGGAGGAGGATGAGGATCTCGGCCATGCTCACGACGAAGCTCACCCACTTCGCCCAGGGGCTCTGGGGGAGGTGGTAGGTGTGGTGGCCGAAGTTCGTGAGGCTGTTCAGGAGGCCCACGAAGAAGAGCGCGAAGGCCGCGTTCGAGCGGGCCGGGCGCGGGTCCCCCGAGAGCCGCTCGCCCAACCAGAGCGCCGTCCCGTAGACCAGGAGGTTGAACGAGCCGATGAGCGCCCCGTAGGACTTCCACTGGATCGCGATGTCGCGGACCGGGTTCCAGCCGAGGGGCCGAAGGAGCCAGAGGTGCCCCTCGCAGAAGGTGACGACGAACAGGAGGAGCGCCACGTTCCACATCCAGACGTAGACCGGCCGGTCGCGGAAACGGAAGCCGGTCGCGCGCGCCCACCGCCAGACGAGGACGAGCCATCCCGCGAGGATCGGGACGGACAGGAGGGGATGGAACTCGAGATACTCGCGCCCCGAGAAGATCCCCGCCGAGAGGGTCCCGAGCGCGCCGACGCCGGCCGCGATCCAGAGCCCGGCCTGGAGGCGGGCGCCCCAGCGCGGGTGGCGCGTCCCGTCGGGCCCGTCGCGGTGGAGCGACCCCGCGTAGGCCTCGAGCACGGCGACCGCCGCGAGGAAGATCCAGGCGACGGCGAACGTCGTGTGGATGGGCCGCAGCCGCTCGAACGTGAGACCGAGCGGACGGAGCCCCGAGAGTGCCGGCACGTACGCGAGCGTCCCGAGGAGCCCCGCCGCGAGCGCGATCGTGCAGGAGGCGAACGCGAGGAGAAGCCAGGCCCTCGCACGCCGGGCCGCCGCGGCGGGGAGCGGGATCGGGGGGGCCTCCCCGGCCGGGGTCACCGGTACTCCCACCACGGCACCCGGCCCCACGAGAAGCGCTCCCGCCCGAGCATCTCGTCGTTCGTCCGGCGGAGGCCCTCCCGCTCCCTCGCGAGCCAGCGGAGGTAGCCGGCGAGGTCCTCCTGCTCCGCGGGCGAGAGCGGGAAGGCCGGCATCGCGTTCCGCCCCTCGGCGAGCACGCGCCGGGTCTCGGCCTCCGGGGTCACGTCCGCGACGAGGGTGAGGTCCGGGGCGCGATGGCGGCCCCCGGCGAGCGGCACGTGGCAGGCCCCGCACCCCGACCCAAGCACGATCCGGTCCCCGCGGGCGACGGGCTCCGGGAGGGGCCGTCCCGAGCGCTCGGCGTGCGAGGCGGCCAGCACGTGGAAGTGGCGCGGGGGCTCGACGGTGCGGGCGCTCGGGAGCGGCGGCGGCTCCCCGGGCCCGGTCCGGTCGAGGGCGCGGAAGAAGGCGACGAGGGCCGAGCGCTGCTCCCGATCGAGGCCGAACGCGGGCATGGCGTTCCGTCCCCGGACGAGGAGCGGCTCCAGCTCGTCCTCGGTGGTGCGCGACGCCACGTTCGTGAGGTCGGGCCCGAGGAACCCCCCGAGCCCGTGGATCTGGTGGCACGCCTGGCAGTTCCGCTCCCTCCAGAGGCGGAGCCCCTCCGCCGCCTCGCCGTCGAGACGCTCCCCGCGCCGGCCGCCGGGGAAGTCGGCATAGGTGAGGGCGGCCTGGACGAGGCCCCCCGCGAGGACGAGCGCGAGCGCCCTCTCGCGCCACCGGCAGGGACCGGCGGGGCCTGTGGGATCGGACATCGTCGCCTCATGCCCCGCATGCCGCGGGCCAGTTGCTCCGCGCCCTGGAGCGGGGGCTCGCGAGGCGGGGCCGCGGGTTCTTTCCCGCCTCGCGGGAGCGGCCCCGCCGGGCAGGTCATCGAGGACCTATCTGATAGTCGTTGTTTTTCCTATGTTTTTCGCCGGACATCCGAAACCGCCGGGACGGTCCCCGGGTTCCAAGAGCCAAGCGGCCCCGCCGCGGGAGGTGCCCATGGATCCGAGTCGGACGACGGTCAGGGCGGCCCTCGCGATGCTGGCGGCGGCGCTCGCGCTCCCGGCCGCGGCTCAGGACCCGGCGGCCCCCGGCGGGGCCATCGCCGCGCTCGAGCCGCTCCCCGAGGCCGAGTGGACCGAGGCCGCCGCCGCGCATCTCCTCCGGCGGGCCGGGTTCGGCGGCACGCCCGCCGACGTCGCGGCGCTGCACGCGCGCGGCCTCCGGGGGGCGGTGGACTGGCTCGTGGGTCCCAGCGGCGGGGGCGAAGGCGACGCGGGGGCGCTCCCTCCCTTCAAGGCGACGGTCACGGAGCACCCGTCCAAGGACGAGATGATGGCCCTCTCCGACGAGGAGAGGAAGGAGCGGGTGAAGGAGTACCGCCGGGACGACCAGCGCCAGCTCATGGCCCTCCGGGCCTGGTGGCTGGATCGGATGGTCCGCACGCCCCGGCCCCTCGAGGAGCGGATGACCCTCTTCTGGCACGGCCACTTCTGCTCGGGCCACCGCGACGTGAAGGACTCCTACGCGATGCACCTGCAGAACGAGACCCTCCGCCGCCACGCCCTCGGGAACTTCGGGGCCCTCTGCCGGGCGATCGCCCGCGACCCGGCCATGCTCGAGTACCTCGACAACCGCGTGAACCGCCGCCAGCACCCGAACGAGAACTTCGCGCGCGAGCTGATGGAGCTGTTCACGCTCGGGGTCGGGAACTACGGCGAGGCGGACATCCAGGAAGCCGCCCGGGCCTTCACGGGCTGGACCTGCGAGGGGACGCGGTTCGTCGAGCGCAGGCGCTGGCACGACCCGGGCGAGAAGACCGTCCTCGGGCAGAACGGGCGCTGGGACGGCGACGACGTGATCCGGATCCTCCTCGAGCAGCCCGTCTGCGCGATCTTCCTGGCCACGAAGCTATTCCGCCACTTCGGGCATGAGGCCCCCCCCGGCGACGTCGTCCGAGGCCTCGCGGAGACCCTCCGGAAGTCGGGCTACGAGATCCGGCCTCTCCTGCGGCGTCTCTTCCTCTCGCGCGAGTTCTACGCGCCCCGCTCGGTCGGGACGCGGGTGAAGAGCCCCGTGGACATGGCGGTCTCCCTCGCCCGGGCAATGGCCTGGGACGGCCTCCCGGTCCCCGCCGGGATGCTCCTCTCCCGGGCGGCCGGCCAGCTCGGCGAGGAGCTCTTCGAGCCGCCGAACGTGAAGGGCTGGCCGGGCGGCCGAGACTGGATCGGCACGGCGACGCTCTTCGGCCGCTACAACCTCGCGGGCGCGATGGTCGCGAGCCCGCGCGAGATGGAGATGAGGGCCGCCGCCCTGCGGCGGCTGCTCCCGCCCGGTCAGGCCATGCCGGGCGAGGAGATGCCGGGCGAGGAGGAGGACCCGCACGCGGAGTCCGGGATGCCCGCGGCCCCGGAGGGCGCTCCCGGGGCGGCCCGGAAGGCGAAGGACCGGGCGCTGCGGCTTGCGCCGAGGCTCCCGAAGGCGATGGATGTCCTCGCCGCCATCGGGGACCGGAAGGAGCCCGGGGAGATCGCGGACGCGCTCGTCTCGCGGTTCCTCGCCGTGGCCGCCCCCGAGGCGCTCCGTGAGGCGCTCGTGGCGCACCTGCGGCCGTCGCCCCGCGACCGCGACAGGCTGCACGGGGCGCTGAAGCTCCTCGTGAGCAGCCCGGAGTTCCAGTTGCACTAGAGGGAAGGAGAAACAGATGACAGACCTCACGGTGAGACTCGACCGCCGCCAACTCCTCGGGCTGTCGCTCGCGGGGGCCGTCCCCCTCGTCTTCGGCCGCGCGGCGCTCGCCGCGCTCGCGGGAGGCGACGAGCCGGGGCTCCCCGAGAGGATCCTCGTCGTCGTCCAGCTCTCGGGAGGGAACGACGGCCTCTCGACGGTCGTCCCGTTCGCCGACGACGCCTATCACAAGGCCCGCCGGCAGCTCGCCGTGGAGAACCCCCTCCGGCTCGACGAACGGGTGGGGCTCCACCCGAACCTCGAGAAGCTCCTGCCGCTCTTCAAGGAGGGGCGCCTCGCGATCGTGCAGGGGGCGAGCTACCCGAACCCGAACCGGTCCCACTTCGAGGCGATGGACATCTGGCACACGGCCGACCTCCGGGGGCGGCGCGTGGACACGGGCTGGCTCGGCCGCGCGATGGACTCCTGCTGCCACGCGGGAGCCGCCCCCGATCCGAACCTCGTGGTCGCGATCGGGAAGTCGCCTCCGTACGCCGTCGCGGCAAAGCAGCTCAAGGCCGTCGCCTTCGAGACGCCGGAGGCGTACCAGTGGCGGGTGTCGGGCGGGGACGCGACCGGCTTCGCGAAGGCGAACGAGCCCGCGCCGGGGGAGGGGGCGGCGGCCTGGCTCCACGACGTGGCCGCGGCGGCCCGGTCCTCGTCCGCCGCGGTCCGCCGGGCGGCCGCGGCCTACCGCCCGAAGGCCGCCTACCCGGTTCCGGGCCGCCTCGGGCGAGACCTGCGCACCGTGGCCGCGCTCATCCACGGGAAGCTCCCGACGCGCGTCTACTACGCGGCGCTCGGGGGCTTCGACACGCACGTCCGGCAGAAGCCCGCCCACGACGCGCTCATGCGGGAGCTCGGCGACTCTCTCGCGGCGTTCCAGGCGGACCTCGCCGCGCAGGGCCACGCGGGCCGGGTCCTGACGATGGTCTTCTCGGAGTTCGGCCGCCGCGTCTCGGAGAACGCGAGCGGCGGGACCGACCACGGGGTCGCCGCGCCGATGTTCCTGCTCGGGGAGGGCGCGAAGGGAGGGCTCCACGGCACGCACCCCAGCCTCGCGGACCTGGACCACGGCGACCTCAAGATGACCACCGACTTCCGGACGGTCTACGCCGCGGTCCTCGGGCGGTGGCTCGGGGTCTCCGCGCGCGACGTGCTCGGCGCCGAGTTCCCGGCGCTCCCGGTGCTCTAGTGGTTCGACACGCAAGTCCGGGCGCGACGCGCCAGGACTCCTCCGGCTCACCACGAGGAGGCGTTTCGATGAAGCGATGGCTCGCGACGGTCGGCGCTCTCGGGGGGATCCTCGGCTCGGCCCCGGCGGCGCTCGCGCACGAGAAATGGGTCCGGCACGGGCTCACCGGGGAGTTCGACAGGAGCCTCTTCGAGCGGCCAGTGGCGGGGAACGTACTCCCTGCGCTGGCCTCGTTGGCGCTCCTCGCCGCGCTCGCCTGGCTCGCCCGGCGGCACGGGCCGGCTCTCGAGCACCGGTGCCAGGGCCCCCGGTGGCAGGGGCTCGCCCGGTGGACCCCGGCCGCCGTCGGCCTCACCGTGGGCGCGAGCCTCCTCCTCTCGGCCCTCGCGGGAGAGCTGTTCGCGCCGGACCTGCGGCCGGACGGGTTCTTCTGGAGCGTCCTCCTGCTCGGCGTCGAGACGGTCCTCGGCGCGGCCCTCGTGCTCGGGCTCGTGCCCCGGGCCGCCGGGTTCGGGCTCCTGGCCCTGTTCGCCTCCGCCCTCCTCCTCCGTCCGTTCGCCCTCTTCGACGGGAAGACGGTCTCGACGGTGGCCGTCCTGAACTACCTCGAGTTGGCCGGGGTCGGCGCCTACGTCGCCCTCGCGGGACGGCCCCGGGCCGGCATCGGGGGCCGGCTCTGGGGCGGATGGGCCGAGGCGACGACGCGGGCCCGGTCTGAGGCCCTCGCGTGGCTCCGGCTCGGGCTCGGCGGCACCCTCCTCATCCTCGGCCTCCAGAAGTTCCTCGTCCCCGAGCTGCCCATGGGGGTCGTCCAGAACTACGGCGACACGATCTACCGCCCGTTCCGCGACCTCCTCGGGATCTCGCCCGAGGGCTACGTCTTCGCGGCCTCCCTCGTGGAGACGACCGTCGGTGTCGCGCTCACGCTGGGGCTCTTCACGCGCGTCGTCGCGGTGGTCCTCCTCGCGCTCTTCACTCTGACGGCGTTCATCTTCCAGGTCGAGATCCTCGGGCACCTCGCCCTCGCCGGCCCGGTCGTGGCCCTGCTCGTGGAGGGCGGAGGCGCGTGGCGCCTCGAGAACCTGCGGCTATGGGCGGCCGACGCGATCCGCGACCGGCCATCCCCTCGCGCTCCTCGGGACATCGTCCCCGCCCGATGAGCCTCGTCCGCGACCCGCCGCGGCATGCGTCTCGCACCCCGTCGGCCGGAGGTGACTATGCGGACTCCCCCGGTCCTGCTTCCCGGGGCCCTGCTCTTCGTCGTCCTCGCTGCGGCGAGGGCGAGCGCCCAGGAGGCGCCGCCGGACGTGCCCCCCGCCGCTCCGGAGTTTCGGCCGCCCGAGTCCGCATCCGTCCTGACGCCCGCCGGGACGAAGGAGCCGACTCTCGAGGTGACATTCCGTGACGGGCTCCGGGCGCACGCGAAGGGGATCTTCGACGCGCACGTGGGCGGGTGGGCGATACTCGGGTGGCGGGCGGCCGACGGGGGCGTCTCCGCGGCGGACGGGTTCGCGTTCTCGAGCATCCGGCTCCGGGTCGACGGGACGATCTCCGAGCGGTTCGGGTTCAAGGTGGAGGGCGACTTCGCG
>JAKEIC010000163.1 GCA_022614695.1 Planctomycetales bacterium
GCGCACGCGTACCTCCTGGCGGGCCCCCGCGGCGTGGGAAAGACCTCCGTCGCGCGCATCCTCGCGAAGGCGCTGAACTGCGAGAAGGGGCCCACCCCCGACCCCTGCGGCGCGTGCTCCGCCTGCCGCGCGATCGCCGAGGGCGAGGACGTGGACGTGGCGGAGATTGACGGCGCGAGCCACCGCGGGATCGAGGAGGTCCGCGCGATCCGGGAGAACGCCCACTACCTCCCGGCCCGCTCGAGGAACCGGATCTACCTCGTGGACGAGGTCCACATGCTGACCCGGGAGGCGTTCAACGCGCTCCTCAAGATCCTCGAGGAGCCGCCGCCCCACGTGAAGTTCCTCCTCGCGACGACGGCGCCGGAGCGGGTGCCCGATACGGTCCGGTCGCGGTGCCAGAGGTTCGACTTCCGGCGGCTCGCCGAGGAGGCGATCGCCGCGCACTGCGCCCGCATCCTCGAGGGCGAGAGCCGTTCGGCCGAACCCGCCGCGCTCTCCGCCATCGCCCGCAAGGCCGACGGGAGCCTCCGGGACGCCCTCTCGCTCCTCGACCAGGCCTTCGCCGGGGGCGCGACGACCCTCGCCGCGGCCGACCTCGCCACGCGCCTCGGCTGGACCCGCGCCGCCGACCTCGAGGGAGCCCTCGACGAGGTCGCCGCGGGGGACGCGGCGGCCTGCCTCAGGCGGGTCGCCTCCCTCTACGCCGAGGGGCGGGACCCGGCCGAGTTCTGTGGGGACCTGATCGGCTACGCGCGGGACGCGCTGGTCGCGGCGGAGGCCTCGCCGGCGCTCGCCCGCTCGCCCGGGGCGGATCCCGCCAAGCTCGCGGCCGTGGCCGCCCGGCTCGGGCGGGACCGGCTGCTGGCGACGGCGCAGGTCCTCGTCGAGGCCCGCCGCCGGATGGAGTCGGGGGCCGACGCGCGGCTCCACCTGGAGCTGGGCCTCGTCTCGGCCGCGAGGCTCGCCGACATGCGGCCGATCGCGGAGATCGCGGCTCGGCTGGAGGGGCGGGCCTCGGCGGACCCGGCGGCTCCCGCTTCTCGCGCGCCCCGCCCGCCCGGCCCGACGCCGGCCCCGCGCGCCGAGGTGGGCCCCGCCCCCGGCCCATCGGCCCCGGTGCCGGGGGCCGCCGGCGACCTCCCGTCGCGCTGGGGGGAGGTGCTCGCGCAGCTCCGCGCCGGGGGCCGCCGTCCCCTCCTCGCCGTCCTCGGCGAGGCCGTCCCGCTGCGGGTGGAGGGCGGGCGACTCCTCCTCGGCTTCGCCCCCGACCGGAGCTTCCACAAGACGCGGCTCGAGAACGCGGAGATGCGCGACCAGGCCGAGGAGGCGATCGAGCGGGTCTTCGGGACGAGGCTCCGGGTCGCGGCCATCACCTCGGGCGAGGGGCCCGAGAGGCCGCCGCTTCCCCGCGAGGCGCCGCCGGCCCCGCCGGCCGCATCCGCCTCCACCGATCCGCTCCTCTCGCGTCTCCTCACGGCGTTCGAGGGGAAGGTCGTCTCCCCGAAGGAGCTGGAGACCCGCGGCGGGGAGGGCCCATGAGGACGGCCGTCGGGTACGAGCACAGGCACGGGGGGTGCGGGGAGCGGAGCCCCCTGCGATGCGGCACGGTGCGGGGACGTTGCAGCCCCCTGCAATGCAGCATGGTGCGGGGACGTCGCAGCCCCCGGCGATGCGCCCCCAGAGAGAGGTGACGAACGATGCCGCCCGACCCACTGAGCGACCTGTTCCGCCACGCGCAGAAGATGCAGCGCGACATGGCTCGGCTGCAGGAGGAGCTCAAGGAACGCGTCGTCGAGGGCACCGCGGGCGGCGGCGCGGTCTCGGTCCAGGCGAACGGGCAGCAGGAGCTTCTGCGCCTCACGCTCAAGAAGGAGATCGTCGAGGGGGGAGACCTCGACATGCTCCAGGACCTCATCGTCGCCGCGGCGAACCAGGCGTTGAAGAAGGCCAAGGACCTCGCCCAGAAGGAGATCCAGAAGGCGACCGGCGGCATGCTCCCGCCGGGCATCCTCTAGTGGCGGAGACCGACTCGCTCAAGCGCCTGAAGGAGGAGCTGGGGAAGCTCCCCGGGATCGGCGAGAGGAGCGCCGAGAGGATCGCGCAGCACCTCCTCGCGCTCCCCTCGGAGGAGGCGCTGGCGCTCGCCCGCGCGATCCGGGACGTGAAGCAGAAGATCCGCGCCTGCTCGCGCTGCGGGGGGCTCGCCGAGGGGGACCTCTGCCCCGTCTGTTCGGACTCGAAGCGCGACGCCGCGGTCCTCTGCGTCGTCGAGGGGGCGAACGACATGCGCTCCCTCGAGGCGACGGGGGCGTTCCGCGGCGTCTACCACGTGCTCGGCGGCCGGCTCTCCCCGCTCGAGGGGGTCGCTCCCGAGGACCTCTCCGTCGAGGCGCTCCTCTCCCGGGTGAAGGCCGGCGGGGTCCGCGAGGTCGTTCTCGCCACCAACCCGACGGCCGAGGGTGACGCGACGGCGCTCTTCCTCCTGCGCGTCCTCGCACCGCTCGGGGTGAAGGTCACGCGCATCGCCCGCGGGCTCCCCTCGGGCGGCACGATCGAGCACGCGAGCCCCCCGATGCTCGCCGACGCGATCGAGGGGAGGACGGAATTGCGGGAGGACGGGGCCTCCCCGGCGGCGCGGGGCAACTGACCGGGCAGGCGCGCCCGGGACGCAGGCCGGGGGCCGTCGGTCGCACGTTCACCCGCCCAGCTCCGCCTCGCACTCGGCGAGGCGGCGGCGCCACTTCTCGTTCTCGGGGTCGTCCGGCGCGATGCGGAGCCGCTCGCGGAACGCCTGGGCCGCGCCCCGGAGGTCGCCGAGCTTCTGGCGCACGATGCCGAGGTTCCCGAGCGCCATCGGGTAGCCCGGGCGCGAACGCATCGCCTCCTCGAGGTCTTCGGCCGCGCCCGCGTAGTCCCGTAGCTTCCGCCGCACGTCCCCGCGGTTGTTGAGCCCCTCCGGGTAGCCGGGCCGGAGGCGGATCGCTTCGGAGTAGTCGGCGAGCGCCCCCTCGAGGTCCCCGAGGTGGCCGCGCAGGTTCCCGCGCGTGAGCCACCCCTCGGCGAACGCGGGCCGGTCCTGGAGGAGCCGGTCGAGCTCCGCGCGGGCCCCCGCGTACTCCCCGAGTTCCCGGAGGATGGAGGCCCGCCGTCGCCGGGCCTCGCCGTGGTCGGGCCGGGCGCCGACGGCCGCCGTCACGTCCTCGAGCGCCCCCGCGACGTCGCCCGACTCCTGCCGGAAGATGCCGCGGTTCATCCGCGCCTCGAAGAGCCCGGGGTCGAGGGCGACCGCCCGATCGTAGTCCTGCCGCGCCCCGTCGCGGTCCCCGACTTCCTCGCGGGCGAACCCCCGGTTGGCGTAGCTCTCGGCCCAGCTCGGCGCGAGGCGCACGGCCTCGTCGTAGTCGGCGATCGCCCCGCGGAGGTCCCCGACCTTGCGGCGGGCGATCCCACGGTTCAGGTGGGCCCAGGCGAACGGGATCCCCGCGCCGAGGGACGCATCGAGCTCCCGGATCTGGAGCGCCGGGTCGCCGCGGGGGTCGTGGGCCTCGACGTAGCCCCGCAGCAGCGACGCCTCCCAGCCGTGGACACCCGCGAGACGCCTCCGCGCCTCGCCGAAGTCGCCTCCGAGGATCGCGAGCGCTGCGCGGGCGAGACTCCCCTCCCGGCCTGGGGCCCCCGCCGCGGCCTCCAGGTCGGGGCGCGCCTCGCTCCCCTCGAGCCGTGCGAACGCCTCGAGCCCGCGGTAGAGCCGCGCCGCCGCTGACTCGGGGGCGGAGGCGGGGATCCGGTCCCACTCCGCGCGCGCGCTCGGGAACTCGCCGGTCGCCCAGAGCAGCAGCCCCCTCTCGACGCGCCACTCGTGGCGATCGGGCTCCGCCGCGAGCGCCTCGCCGAGGAGGCGCGCCGCCTCCGCCGGGGAGGTGGCGCGGAGCGCCCGCGCGCGGGCGACCGCCCGCTCCGGGGTCCGGGGATCGGCGGCCTCCGCCGTCCCGCGCCACGCCCCCGGCGCGGGACCGAGCGGGCCCGCGACGAGCCCCGCGGCGAGGGCGAGGGCGGCGACGGCCGCCAGCGTCGCGAGGGCCAGGGGTCGGGCTCCCGGCGCCCGCGCGCGGGGTCTCTCCCCCCGGAGCACCCGCTCCAGGTCGTCCCGGACCGCGGCCGCGTCCGGGGGCCGCCGGCGCGGGTTCTTCGAGAGCGTCCCCGCGACCACGGCGTCGAGCGGGCGCGGCACGTCCGCACGGAGCCGGCGGAGGGGCGTCGGCTCCTCGAGGAGCACCTTCCCCACGACCTCCGCCGCGGTGCTCCCCTCGAACGGGGAGTCCCCGGCGAGCATCGCGTGGAGGACGCACCCGAGCGCCCAGACGTCGGACGCCGGGGTGAGGGCGGCGACCTCGCCCATCGCCTGCTCCGGGGACATGAATGCCGGGGTGCCGAGGGCCTGGCCGGTGCGGGTGAAGCGGGAGCCGGTGGAGACGGACTTCGCGAGGCCGAAGTCGGTCAGGAACGCGCGGGGCTCGACGCGGCGAGGGGGCGACGCGGCGACGCGGCGATCGGAGGGACTCTCGACGGGATCCGGGACATCGGCGTCTCCGCCCCTCGCC
>JAKEIC010000164.1 GCA_022614695.1 Planctomycetales bacterium
ATTCGCTCCCGGTCGCGGGGGCGCAGGCCACGACGGACGCCCCCGCGACAGGTCGCTCACCCCGGATCCCCTTCGGGAGGCGCCTCCGTTTGCGCCGCCTCCGCCCGACCGCTATGTTTCCGCCGCCCATGGGAGTCCGACGGGGTCCTCGGGTGCTCGGGATGGTGATGGCGGGCGGCCGCGGCGAGCGGCTGGGACCGCTCACGGCCGTCCGGAGCAAGCCCGCGGTCCCCATCGGGGGGCGGTATCGCATCGTGGACTTCGTTCTCTCGAACTTCGCGAACTCGGAGATCGGGGCGATCTACGTCCTCACCCAGTACAAGGCGCAGTCGCTCGTCGAGCACCTGCAGCGCGGGTGGAGCCACCGGCGCGGCCGGGACGAGTTCATCACGGCGGTGGCGGCCCAGATGCAGGCGGGGGAGGTCTGGTACCGCGGGACTGCCGACGCCGTCTACCAGAACTGGGTGCTCGTGCGCGAGTTCCGGCCCGACATCGTCGCGGTCTTCGGCGCGGACCACGTCTACAAGATGGACGTCCGGCAGATGATCGACTTCCACGAGGAGCGCGGGTCCAAGGCCACGGTCGCCTGCCTCCCGGTGCCGGTCGCCGAGGCGCGCGGCGTCGGGATCGTCGAGGTGGATCCCTCGGGCCGCGTCACGGGGTTCCAGGAGAAGCCCGAGAAGCCGCGAGAGATCCCGGGGCGGCCCGGGGTCTGTCTCGCATCCATGGGGAACTACGTCTTCGACGCGCGGGCCCTCGAGGCGATCCTCCGGGAGGACTCGGACGCCAAGTCCTCGCACGACTTCGGGAAGGACATCTTCCCGCGCATCTCGGCGCACGTCCCGGTCTACGCGTACGACTTCTCGCAGAACCGGATCCCGGGGACGACCGCGGAGGGCGAGCGGGCCTACTGGCGGGACGTCGGGACCGTCGAGGCCTACTTCGAGGCCAACCTGGACTTGAAGAACGTCGTCCCGCGCCTGAACCTCTACAACTGGGAGTGGCCGATCCGGACCGCGATGTATGGCGACCCTCCGGTGAAGTTCGTCTTCGACGAGGAGGGGCGGCGGGGCGCCGCGGTCCAGTCGGTCGTCTCGGGCGGCTGCATCCTCGCAGGCGGGTACGTGAAGGACTCGGTCCTCGGCCGCCACGTGCTCGTGGACGCGGGGGCCGACGTGCGCGAGGCGATCCTCTTCGACAACGTGGTCGTCGGGCCCGGAGCCCGCGTCCGCCGTGCCATCCTCGACAAGAACGTGCGGGTCCCCCCAGGCGTCGTGATCGGCGAGGATCCGGCGGCCGACCGCGCCCGCTACTGGGTCTCGCCGGGGGGCATCGTCGTGATCCCGAAGGCCGAGGAGACGCCGGAGACGCTCTCCAGGAATTGGTAGATGCCCCGCACCCCGCCTACCCCCCGCGTCCTGATGGTCACGCCCGAGGCGGTGCCCTGGGCGAAGACCGGGGGCCTCGGCGACGTCGCGGGGGCCCTCCCGGTCGCGCTCGCGGCGCGCGGGTTCTCCGTGACCCTCGTGCTCCCCTACTACCGGACGGTGCGCGAGGGCGGGCACGCCGTGGAGGAAACGGGAAAGCTCCTGCGCATCCCCGTCGGCCGAGGGGCCCTCGACGTCGTGCTCCTGCGCGCGAAGGGGACTCCCCGCGGGCTCGAGACGCTCTTCGTCCGGTGCGACCCTCTCTACGACCGGCCGGGGCTCTACGGGGAGAAGGGGCGCGATCACCCCGACAACGCCGAGCGGTTCGGGCTCCTCGCGGCGGCCGCATGCGAGATCGCGCGCGCCCCCGATCTCTGCCCGCAGGCCCCGCAAGTGATCCACGCGCACGACTGGCAGGCGGCGCTCGTGCCGGTGCTCCTCGCGACGCGCTACCGCGAGGACCCCGTGCTCCAGAGGGTGCGGACGCTGCTCACGGTGCACAACCTCGCCTATCAGGGGCTGTTCCCACCCGAGGCCCTCGACCTCTGGGGTCTCCCGCGGGGGCTCCACGACATCCGGTTCCTCGAGTTCCACGGCCAGGTCTCGGCGCTCAAGGGCGGGCTCGTGTTCGCCGACCGGGTCTCGACCGTGTCGCGCCGCTACGCCCGCGAGATCCGCACCGAGGAGTTCGGCTGCGGGCTCGAGGGGGTGCTCGAGGAGCGGGCCCAGGACCTGACCGGGATCCCGAACGGGATAGACGTCGGGTCCTGGGACCCTCGCGCGGACCGCCACCTGCCGGCGCGCTACGGGACCGGCGACCTCGGTGGCAAGCGCGCCTGCAAGGCGGCGCTGCAGCGCGAGCTGGGGCTCCCCGAGCGGCCCGGGACCTTCCTCGTGGGCGTCATCGGGAGGCTCGTCCCCCAGAAGGGCGTGGACCTCGTGCTCGACGCGCTCCCGAGGCTCGCGAAGCTCGACTGGCAGCTCGCGGTCCTCGGGAGCGGGGAGCCGGAGCTCGAGCGGAAGATCCGCGCCGCCGCGGAGGCGGACCCGCGCCGCGTCGCGGTCCGCGTGGGCTGGGACGAGGGGCTCGCGCACCGGATCGAGGCGGGGGCCGACGCCTTCCTCATGCCCTCGCGGTTCGAGCCGTGCGGGCTGAACCAGATGTACAGCCTCCGGTACGGGACGGTCCCGATCGTGCGGGCGGTGGGCGGTCTCGCCGACACGGTCCGCGACGCCCGGTCCCGTGGAGGCGGAGCCAGCGCGACGCGGGCGAAGCCCGGCACGGGGATCACGTTCCGGCCGGCGACCGCGGCGGCCCTCGCGATCGCCGTGGCCCGGGCCGAGAGGCTCTTCCGCGACCCCGCCGCGTGGGGGCGCCTCGTCGCGGCGGGGATGGCCGAGGACTGGAGCTGGGACCGGAGCGCGGCGGACTACGCGGCGCTCTACCGGACGATGCTCCGGCGGCCCCCGCGCCGCCCGGCGCTCCCGGGGGAGGTCCTGCGCCCGCCGGCCGCGCCCGCGCCGGTCGTCCCGCCGGGTCCGGCGACGCCGCCGCCGCCCGAATGGGGGCCCCCTCTCCCGGACCGCACCGGACGCGACCGGCTCGGCCTCCTCGTCCAGGGAGCGCGCCAGCTCTACGCCTTCTGGGAGACGTCGGTCGCCGGGCCGCTCCGGCTCGACGTCGTCGAGGGGGGCTCCGGCGCGCGGCGGACCGTCGCGTCTCCCGCCGCGCCCCTCGCCGACGCGTGGATCGGGGCCGAGCCCGACCGGAGCTACCGCGCGGAGCTCCTCCCCGCCGAGGGCGGCGCGCCGGTCCTCCGGTCGTGGAGCGTCCGGACCCCGCGCGACCGGCCCGCGACGGCGCGGCCCTTCCCCGGGGTCCCCGAGGGGGCCTTCGGGACCGTCCCGGGAGCCCCGGCCGTCCCGAGTTCCCCGAAGGGCGGAGGGCCCCCAGAGGGCGGTGGCCGATGAGTCATCCCCTCGGCCAGCTCGCGATCGTCCTCCACGCGCACCTGCCGTTCGTGCGCCACCCCGACGCCCGGGACCCCTTCCTCGAGGAGACGTGGTTCTTCGAGGCCATCTCGGAGTGCTACTTGCCCCTCCTGCGGCTCCTCGAGGGATGGCGGAGGGACCTCGTCCCGGCGCGGCTCGCGATGACGATCACGCCCACCCTGGCGGAGATGCTCGGGGACCCGCTTCTCCTCTCACGCTACCGGCGCTACCGGGAGAGGCGGCGCGATCTCCTCCACCAGGAGGCCCGTTCGCAAGGCGAGGCCACCCCTCGCGGCCGCTGCGCCCGCCACTACCTCTCCGAGGACGAGGCCCACCGCGCGCTCCACGAGGAGCGGTTCGGGGGGGAGCTCGTCTCGGCCTTCCGCGCGTTCCAGGACCTGGGGCTCCTCGAGATCCTCGCCTGCTCGGCGACCCACGCGGTGCTGCCGCTCCTCGGCGGCGACCGGGCGCGCCGGACCCAGGTCGCCGTCGGCGTCGAGGCGTACCGGAGGGCCTTCGGCCGGGCCCCCCGCGGGTTCTGGCTCCCGGAGTGCGCGCTGGACGCCGGGACGGACCGGTTCCTCGCCGAGTCGGGGATCGCCTACGCGATCGTCGAGACCCACGGGGTCCTCTTCGGGGACCCGCCC
>JAKEIC010000165.1 GCA_022614695.1 Planctomycetales bacterium
GACGTCCAGCGGGCGAGAGGGCTGCTTGCCGGGCCTCTCCCGCCTCTCCACGGGCGCGCTCGGCGCGGCGAGCAGCGCGGCGACCCGGTCCGCCAGGTCCGGCGGCGGGTCGGCGAGCACCACCTCGTAGCGCACGCGCGCCGCCTGCGCGGGCCTCGCGCCGAGCGGCAGCTCGCGCCCCTCGCCGAGCGAGAGGCCGGGGGGCATCTGCGCCCCCCAGCGCGCGAGGAGGTCCGCGACCGGCAACGGCTCGGTCAGGACCACCTCCACCACCTCGACGAGGCCTTCGACCCCGAGGGGGAGCGCCTGGGCGACGGAGATCCGGGGCCGCGGGTTGAATCCCCTCGTCCAGGCGAGCGGCAGCTCCGCCCGCCTCGCCGAGCGCTCGAGGGTCCGGAGGAGGTCGCGGTGGGAGACGAACCGGACGTCCCCGCCCTTGCGGAACCGGATCCGGTAGCGGGCCTTGGGCTCCCCGCCGCGCGGGGAGGGAGGGACGTCCTGGGGCATCGGCGGGCGCGATGGTAAACGTCGGCGCGTGCCGCCGAGGCCTCAAGCGCCGACGCTTACCTCCCCGAGTCCCACCGCCGCGGCCGCTCGCCGCTCGAGGTTCCCGACGCCGCCGCAGGGGCGGTCTCGTTCGCCGGCGGCGCGTAGAAGGCGCCCTTCGGCGGCTCGCTCGTCCCCCCCGGCGCGGCGCCCTTCGGCGCCTCCTTGGCGGGCTCGGGCTCCGGAGCCAGCTCCTGCCGGCGCACGTTCTGGTAGTACTCGGAGCGGACCTCGCGCTGGCGGGACCGGAGCTGCGCCTCGAGGGCCTCGCGGGCCTCCTTCTGCGAGCGGACGACGCGCACCGTCACGAAGATCACGATGTTGGACTTCGCCCGGTTCGTCGTGACGCTCTTGAACAGGTAGCCGAGGATCGGGATGTCGCCGAGGAGCGGGATCTTCCGGATCGTCTCCGTCTCCTGCTCGTCAATGAGACCGCCGAGCACCGCGGTCTCCCCGTCCTCGAGGAGCATGCGGGTGACGATCGTGCTCGACGTCACGCGCGGGAGGTCTATCGTGTTGTTCCCTGATGTGAAGGTGTCGAAGCCGGTCCGGGGACCCACCGCCTTGGACGAGAGCGCATCCAGGGTGGGCACGAGAGTCACCAACACCCGGCGCGTGCCCGGGATCTGGTGCGGGATCACGAGGAGCTGGAACCCGGTCGAGACGGGGGAGTTCGGCGCCTCCTGCAGGGTGAACTCGAGGCCGCCCTGCTGCCCGGCCGTGGCCTTGGTCTCCGCGAACCGGACGGTCTCCCCGACGAAGATCGTCGCGACGAAGTTGTCCGTCACCGTGATGCTCGGCCTCTGCGTCACCTCGACGAGGCCGTCGCGCTTGAGGAAGTTCATCGTGGCCTGGACGCCGGAGAAGTCGAGGATCCCGAACGTGTAGTTGCCGGTCCCGACGTCCGCCGTCGTCGGGCCCCGGGCGAACGCCGTCCCGCTCGAGTCGGTGCTCAGTCCGATCTGGTCGTCGAAGCCGCCGCGGCCGAGGTCGAAGGGGAGACGGTGGCGCATGGAGCCCATGTTGCCCGAGGCCGACACGCCCCTGTCCCCCTGGCCCCAGTTCACCCCGACGTCCATGAAGTCGGTGCGGGTGGTCTGCACGAACTTGACGTCAATCTGGAACTGCGCCGGCTCCACGTCGAGGGCGTCAATGATCTTCTGGATCTCGTCGAGCTTCGTCGGCACGTCGGAGATCACGAAGGCGTTGCTCACGATGTCGTAGTCCACGCCGCCGATCGGCTTGCCCCCCGAGTCCATCGTGAGCCCCTTCTCGACCGCCGCCTTCAGCGTGAAGTTCTTGAGCCTCTCGGTGGTCGTCACGACCTTCTGCAGCGGCGCCGAGACCTTCGGGTTCTTCGTGAGCTGGGCCCCGTACTCCTCCTCGGGCCGGATGTACTTGAGCCGGAAGACCCGGGTCTCGAGCTGCTTCTTCAGCTTCTCCGGGTCGCGGATGATCCAGATGTCGGCGTCGGGCTCCTTCACGAGGGTCATCTCGACCGCCTTCACGACGGCCTCGAGGGCCTTGAACCAGGGGATGTTCCGGAGCCGGACCGACACGGGCAGGTCCTTCGGGACGTCGCTCCCGACGACCACGTTCGCGCCGGAGACCGCGGCGATCGCCTGGACCACGTCGCGGAGATCGGCCTTCTCCATCTCGATCGTCACGACGGGCGGCTGGTAGACCTCCCAGATCGCGCCCTTCTTCTCGACGAGGCAGCCCGCCGCCTCGGCGATGATGTCGAGGGCCTGCTCCCACGGCACGTCGTCGAAGCGCACGGTCACGGTGATCGGGGGCCACACGTCCTCGAGGCGCTTCCCCTCGGCGTTCTTGCCGAGCAGGATGTTCTTGCCGGTCTCCTGGCGGACGTAGGAGACGACGTCGGGGAGCGGCTTGTCCTTCACGTCTATCGAGAGCTTGTCCTTCGGTCCCATGAGGGCGCGGTCCTCGGAGCCGCTCGGCGCCTGGGCCCCGGCGGCCGGCGCGAACGCGAACACGGCCGCCGCGGCGACCGCGATACCGATGCCCCGACGAATCCCCCGCGTCGTTCCCATCCGTCCCTCCTTCGCTTTCCCCGGGGCCCTCGGGCCCCGCCCCTCGAAGACTCTCGCTAACGGCCCCCCGCCGGCTCCGGCGCGGCCGCCGGCCTCGCCGGCGCCCCGCCCCTCTCCTCGCCCACGGGCAGCGGGATCCGCAGCCCCTTGTACCGGAAGTACACCCGCTTCATGGGAGTGACCTCGTCGAGCACGATGGCCTCCTCGGCCGGCTCGGCGCGGCCCACCCGGTCCTTCTCCCAGAAGATGTGCCGGCCCGGGTTCTTCTGGTCCGCCAGCGCCTGGGGCAGGATGATGATGGCCACCCGCCACTGCGCGTCGGGGGTCCAGATCGCGCCCTTCACGAGGATCTTCTTCTCGAGGAACTTCTTGATGTCCTCGGCCTTGCGGCGGATCTTCTCGATCCGGTCCATGAGGTGGACCTTGAACACCGCGCCCGTCGGCTTGTTGATGATGTCCTTCAGCTCCTTCTTGAGCCGCTCGTGGGCCTCGATCACGTCCTTGAACGCGGCCTCGGTCTCCACGAGCTGCTCGAGGGCCCGGACCACCTCGTCGAGGACGGGCCTCAGCTCCGCGTCCATCGAGGCGTCGCGCTCGAACGTCTTCGTCTCGGAGACGAGGGCGAGGAACGGGTCGAGGACCTCGCGATAGCGCCGGGCCTCGTTCAGGGCCACGAGTTCCTGCTTCAACCGGCGGGCCTCCCCCAGGACGAACGCCTTGATGATGTCCTTCATCCGCGCGCCGACGTTCTTCAGGTCCTCCTTGATGTTGTCGAGCTGCGTCCGGGCTTCCTGGCCGTGGACCCCCGCCCCCTTCTCCAGGGCCTCGACTTGCGCGCGGCAGGTGTTGTACTCCTCGACCATCTTGCGGAGCTTGTCGGGCGGAGCACTTGCCCCCTGGCGGATCACCTCGACGGACAGCTCACGGACTCTCTTCTGGAGGTCGGCGAGCGCCTTCATGAAGTCCTCGTGCCCGGGCGGGACCACGGGCCCCACCGGGCCCGGACCCGCGGGGGGCCCCACCTCCACCGGCACGAGCGAGAACACGAACGGGTCCGGCGGCTGGAGCTTGATCACGGCCAGGGGGGGTATCCTCGGCTCCTCGATCGGGAGCCACTGCTTCTTCGGCTCGGGACCTTCCGTCGGCCGGTAGCGGTAGGTGATCAAGGTGATCTTGAACTTCAGGTCCGTCGCGACCCCCTCCACGACGCCCTTCCTCCCCCGGTCGCCCCCCCCCGAGATCGAGAAGTCGCGGACCCGGAGGAACCTCTGGTAGTGCTCGAGGTAGTTCAGGAACTGGACGAAGTTGAAGAACGACCCCGTGATCTCGAACGTGTAGAGGATCGCCTCGATCTCGCCGGTCGGCGCCCGCTTCGGCCCGGCCTCCTTCTTGGCCAGGGGCTGGACGTCCCTCGGATTCTCGAGCTTGGCGCGCTCGCAGAGGTAGGTCATCACCTCGATGAGGTTGGTGACGTCCCGGACCTCCGGAAGGATCTTCCTCTGGTCCTCGAACTTCGACTCGAGCTTCGCGACCTCCCCCTTCAACTCCGGGATCCGCTCGATCTTCTTCTTGTGCACCTTGAGCATGTCATCGAGCTGCGTGCTCTCGGCCTTGATCTCCCGGATGCGGGCGTAGTCCTTGTAGGAGAGGAACCCGAAGACCCCGAGGACGAGCACCCCGAGGGCCACCACCACGATCAGGAACTGCTTCTCGCTCATGGCGGCCCCCTAACCGGCCTTCCCGCCGGCGGGCCCACCCGCCGCGGGCGGCGCCGCTCCCGCGCCGCCGCCCGCGGGCGCCGGCGCGGTCCCTCCCCCGGCTCCCGGCGCCCCCGGGGCTCCGAGCTTCGGCGGGGGGGGCGGCGGCTCCTGGGTCGCCGCCATCGTGAACGACATGGCCTTGTCGGGAGTGTACTTCTCGAACGGCTCGACCTTGTAGCCCTGGTCCGTCGTCTTCCAGTCGGCGAAGAACGGCGTGTCCGCGAACTTCCGCAGGAACGCGGAGAAGTGGCGGCCGTCGTCCCGCTGGATGTAGCCCTTCATCGAGATCTCGGGCAGCCCCTTCTTCGCCGCCCCGGGCTTCCCCCCGGGGCCCTTCACTTCCTTCAGGTCGAAGGTCGTGAACCACGACTTGTAGGGCTGCTGCGCCGTCTGCAGCTCCCCCGCCTGCACGACGTCCACCCACTCCTTCAGGAGGGGCGCCCACTTCGGGTGCTCCTCCTTGATCTCCTCGATCCGCTGGTTCCGCTTCTTGAATTTCTCGATCTGCGCCTGGAGCCGGTCGTGCTCCTTGGCGCGCTGCGCCTGGAGCTTCTCCTCCTCCTTCTTCTGCTGGAGGAGGCTCTCCTCGCGCTTGAGCCAGACCACGTGCACGGCGAGGAACGCCACCATCGCGGCCGCGGCGAGCCCCGCGGCGCCCATCACCCCGAGGAGGCGCGGGAGCGAGGTCCGCTCCTTGACGCGGTATTCAGGAGGGAGCAGGTTGACCCGGATCATGGCTACTCCTTCCGGAGCCTCGCCGCGAGGCCCATGGCGATCGCCAGCTGGGACGCGTTCTGCTTGAGGAGCCCGGCGTCCACGCGGGCCCCCACCTCGAGGTTCTCCGTCGGGTCCCACGTGGAGGTCTTGCGGTCGAAGATCCGGGAGAACGTCTCCTCGAGCTGCGGGAACCGGGCCCCGCCGCCCGAGAGGAAGACCTCCTCCACCTCGCTGTCGTACTGGTTCTCGTAGTAGTCGAAGGAGAGGTGGATCTCGTTGCCCAGGTCCTCGATCGTGGGGGAGACCGCCTCCATCAGCTCGCCGATCCTCTCGCCCGGCTCGCGCTTGAGGGTCTCGGCCTCCGCCACCTCGAGCCCGAGGCGCTTGCTGATGGCGTCGGTGAAGTCGTTGCCCGCGAGGTAGATCTCGCGGGTGAAGTAGGTGGTGCGGCCCTTCTTGATGTTGATGTTGGTCTTGTTCGCCCCGATGTCTATGAGCGCCACGACCTTCTCCTTCTCCTCGACCCGCGGAGACAGGAGGTCGCGGAACTCGAACGCGTTCCCCAGCGCGAAGCTGTCCACGTCAATGACCTCGGGGGTGAGGCCGGTGTCGTGCAGGAGCTGGACATGGTCGTCCACCACCGAGCGCTTCACGGCCACGAGGAGCACCTTCATCTCGGCCTGCTCGGCGCCCTCCTTGGGGGCGCTCGGGACGTCCTCGAGCCTCTGGCAGTCGAGGACCACCTCGTCCACCTCGAAGGGGATGTACTTGTCGGCCTCGAACTTGATGGCGTTCTGCAGGTCCTCGTCGGACATCTCGACCATCGAGACGTAGCGCACGATGACGGATCGGCCCGAGACGGCCGTGACGACCCGCCGGGCGCGGATCCCGAAGGCCGAGAGCAGCTCCTTCAGGATGTCCCGCGGGGGGACGTCGGTCTTCGCGTCCACCTGCCCGTAGCCGGTGATCGTGTAGGCCTCGCCCTCCTGGGAGAGCTCCACCGCCTTGACGGAGGAGGTCCCGATGTCCAGGCCGAGGATGCTCCGGGCCCGTCCGAACATGCCAGCCCCCCGCCGCGGCGGCCGCGGTCTCCCTGAAGAAGTCGCGCTAGCTTAGTCGCGACCTCCCCAATGTCAAGGCCGTCGGGGACTTGCCCGCGTGGTCTCGCAATCGGCGGGCCAAGGGAGGTCTCCTCGGGAGCCCCGCGGTCCCGGAGGGCCGCGAGGGACGCCCCGTTCCACCGGGGAGCGGCCGCGGGCTAGGAACGTCCCTCGGTCGGCACGGGCTCCTCCCCCTCCCCCTCGTCCGGCTCGCCGGCCGACGGGGCGTGGGGGGACCCCCACCTCCGCAGCATCCGGTTGAGGGTCGGCCGCGAGATCCCGAGAAGCTCGCAGGCCCGCTTCTTGTTCCCCGTCGTGATCGTGAGGACCCTCTCGACGTGCCGGTGGTCCACCGAGTCGAGGGAGAGGTCGTCCTCGCCCCCGGGACTCCCGGGCGCCGCGCCGGCCCCGTCGTGGGGGGGACGGCCGAGGTGGATCCGCCACGAGAGGTCCTCGAGCCAGACGACGTCCCGCCGGGTCATGAGCACGCCGTAGTGGATCAGGCTCCGGAGCTCCCGGACGTTCCCGGGCCACTCGTGGCGCAGGAGGTAGTCCATGGTCACGTTCGAGGCCCCCCTCACGCTCTTCCCGAACTTGCGGTTCCCCTCCTCGACGAACACCCGCACCAGCTCGGGGATGTCCTCGCGCCGCTCGCGGAGGGGGGGCACCCGGAGCACGACCTCGTTCAGCCGGTAGTAGAGGTCCTCGCGGAACGTCCCCCCCTTCACGAGCCCGGGAAGGTCGCGGTTGGTCGCCGCGACGATCCGCACGTCGGCGTGCACGGTCTTCTCGCTCCCGACAGGCTCGAACTCCTTCTCCTCGACGGCGCGGAGCATCTTGGCCTGCGCCGAGGCGCTCATGTCGCCGATCTCGTCGAGGAAGAGCGTGCCGCCGTCGGCCAGCTCGAACTTGCCGCGACGGTCGCGGTCGGCCGAGGTGAACGCGCCCCGCACGTGGCCGAAGAGCTCGCTCTCGAGGAGCGTCTCGGTGAGCGCGGTGCAGTTCACGGGGATGAACGGGCCCGAGCGGCGGCGGCTCGCCGTGTGGATCGCCTGGGCGAGGAGGTTCTTCCCGGTCCCGTTCTCGCCGAAGATGAGCACCGTCACGTCCGCCATCGCGGCCGTCTGCGCGATCTGGAGACACTCGTGCATCTCCTCGTTGCGCGTGACGATCCGGTCGAAGGTGGTCATCTCGCCCACTAGAACGCCTCCGGCACGAGCCGCCGGGTCCTCTCCTCCAGGTGCGCCTCGATCTGCGCGGCCTCCCGGAACGTGAAGACCCGGTCGGCCACCTCCTCGGCGACCCGCAGGCCGATCGAGCGCACGACGAGCTTCACGTCCGGGATGAGCGCGGGGGCCAGGCTGAACTCCCGGAGCCCGAGCCCGAGGAGGAGGATCGTGAAGGTCAGGTCCCCGCAGATCTCCCCGCACATCGAGACGGAGACCCCGTGCTCGCGGCCCACGGCGATCACGTCGCGGATCATCCGGAGCACCGCGGGGTGGCCGGGCCGGTAGAGCGAAGCGACCCGCTCGTTGCCGCGGTCCACGGCCAGCGTGTAGCCCACGAGGTCGTTCGTCCCGATGCTGAAGAAGTCCACCGAATCGGCGAGCAGGTCGGCCACGACCGCCGCCGACGGGATCTCGATCATGATCCCGACCGGCATCCTCTCGTCGAAGGCGCCCCCCTCCCGGCGCAGCACCTCGCGCGTCTCGGAGAGGACGAGCCGGGCCCTCCGCACCTCCTCCACGGCCGACACCATCGGGAACATGAGCCGGACGGGCCCGTGGGCCGAGGCGCGGAGGATCGCGCGGAGCTGAGCCTTGAAGAGCTTCAGGTTCTGGAGGCAGTAGCGGATCGAGCGGAACCCCAGGAACGGGTTCGGCTCGCGCCCCGCCCCGTCGCCCACCGAGACCTTGTCGGCCCCGAAGTCGAACGTGCGGATCGTGAGCGGCCGGTCCCCGAGGGCGGCCACGGCGGCCCGGTAGATCTCGTACTGCTCGTCCTCGGAGGGGACCTGGCCCCCCCTTAC
>JAKEIC010000166.1 GCA_022614695.1 Planctomycetales bacterium
CCTGCTCGCGCGGGTGGACCGCGCGGTGCTCCTCGCGGGGGGGCGCGTCGTCGCCGAGGGTCCGCCGGCCGAGGTCGGGACCCCGGAGAGGATCTCGGAGGCGTTCGGAGTCTCCGCGGACTTCGTCCGCGGAGGGTTCACTGTTCACGGTTCACGATTCACTGAGAACAAGGCAAAAGCCGCCGAAGGGCGGGAAGGAGAATCGCCATGAGGTCGTTCATGAAGGTCGGGGGGGTCGGGATCGCGGCGTTCGTGGTCGCCGCAGGGTGCCAGGAGTCGGACGACGTCCCGCCGCGCGCGGTCGTGAACCCGAACGCGTTCGCGCTCCAGACGGGCTTCCCGTCGGACATCGAGATCGTCGGCGCGGCCGGGCTCGACGGGATCGGGTTCGTCTACGACGGGAACGTGGTGCAGGCGGTCCGGCTCGGGGCCGGGACCCTCTCCGCCCCCGTCGGGATCTCGGGGTTCACGGTCCCCTCGGGGTTCGGCTTCGGGGACGACCTGCTGATCCTCTCGGCGAGCCAGGGGCTCGCCACGACTTCGTCGGGGAACTCGACCAGCACCCCGGTCTCGCGCGTCTTCGTCTTCAACCCGACGACCGGGAACCAGGTCCAGAACCTCGACGTCGCGCGCTCCCACACCTTCCCGGCCGGGACCGTGGATACCCAGGGCGCGACCGTCACGACTATCACGCAGGCGAACGTGGCGGGCGTGGCCTACATGGCGACCTCGGGTTTCCAGGGAAAGCTCTACGTCGTCATGAGCAACGCCAAGAGCTTCGGGAACCCGTCCGAGTACTTCCCCGGGACCGTCCAGGTCTTCGCCGTGGACTGGTCGCTCGGGACGCCCGTCGCGACGACCCCGACGACGGTGATCCGGACGACCGACTTCAACGCGACCCACGCGACGCCGTTCGTAGACCCGAACTCGGGCGACCGCTTCGTCCTGCTGGTGAACACGGGGAAGGTCGCGGTGAACTCCGGGGTGGGCGCGGTGACGTCGGCCGGGTCGGTGGACGTCGTGGACGCCGACTCGGACGCGATCGTGGCGACGTTGCCGCTCGGGAATGCGGGGCCCTCGTTCTCGGACGTGGGGGTCCGGACGTTCCGGAATGCGCTCACGAGGCGGTGGGAGTCGCGCGGGCTCCTGGGCGGGGCGGTCTGGGGCCACCTCTACGAGGTGGACCTCTCGCGCGTGGACGAGCTGTTCGACGGCGCGGCCTCGCCCACGACCTACGGGGCGGGAGTCCTCCACGGCGCCTCGAGCCCTCTCGTGCTCACCTCGGGCGCCTCGGGAAACGACTACATCGTCGAGGTCGAGTGCTCGGCCGACGGCCGGTACGCCTTCGCCTCGTCCTTCAACCTGGGCGAGATCCGCGTGGTGGACTTCGGGACCGGCTCCTCGCCGGGCCTGAACGCCCCGACCGGGCCGTACCTCATCGGGAACCCCGCCACATTCGTCTCGGCGAACGCGCTCGAGCTGCGACCGGGGACTTTCACGGGTCCGGAGGTCTTCGCGCTGACGGGCGCCTTCCCGGGCCCGGCGACGGTCGCCTCGGTCGAGACGGGGCTCCGGGTGTCGGGACGGTAGCCTCGTGGCCGCCAGGAGCCTCATGGTGCAGGGAACGGGCTCTTCCGTCGGGAAGACCCTCCTCGTGGCGGCGCTCTGCCGGATCTTCCGGCGGGAGGGGCTCCGGGTGGCCCCGTTCAAGGCCGTCAACATGAGCCTGCACGCCGCCGTCACTCCCGACGGCGCCGAGATCGCGCGGGCGCAGGCCGTCCAGGCCGAGGCGGCCGGCGTGGCGCCGACGGCCGACATGAACCCGGTCCTGCTCAAGCCCGAGGGCGATCGCCGCTGCCAGCTCGTGTTGCTCGGCCGCGCCCGGGGGACGGTCTCGGCCGGCGAGCACCCGGGGCCGCGCGAGGAGCTCGCCCGCGCGATCCTCGGGGCGCTCGGGCGCCTGCGCGAGCACCACGACCTCCTCGTGATCGAGGGGGCCGGGAGCCCTGCCGAGGTGAACCTCCGCGACCGCGACCTCGCGAACTTCTTCGTGGCCCGGGCCGCCGAGGCGCCCGTCCTCCTCGTCGGGGACATAGACCGCGGGGGCGTGCTCGCGTCGCTCGTCGGGACCCTCGACCTCCTCCTGCCGGACGAGCGCGGGCGCGTCGCGGGGCTCGTAGTCAACAAGTTCCGCGGCGACCGGGCGCTGCTCGAGCCCGCTCTCGCCTTCCTCCGCGAGCGCACGGCCCTCCCCGTGGTGGGGGTCGTCCCCTTCCTCCGGGACCTGCGGATCGCCGAGGAGGACTCGCTCCCCGAGGCGCTCCGCGGCCGCCGCGGGCCGGCGCCCGCGGGCCACGTCGAGATCGCGCTCGTGCGGACGCCGTTCCTCTCCAACGTGGACGACGTGCTGCCCTTCGAGGGGGAGCCGGGCGTCTTCGTCCGGATCGTGGAGCGGCCGGAGGACCTCGCCGCCGCCGACCTGGCGATCCTCGGGGGGAGCAAGCGGACGGCGGCCGACCTGGCGTGGCTTCGCGAACGCGGGTTCGCCGACGCGCTCGGGGCGCGCGCCGCGCGCGGAGCCGCGGTCCTCGGGATCTGCGGCGGCTGCCAGATGCTCGGGCGGCGGATCGAGGACCCCGACGGCGTCGAGTCGCCCGAGCGCTCCATCCCCGGGCTCGGGTTGCTTCCGCTCTCGACCGGGTTCCGTCGCGAGAAGCGGACGGCCGCGGTCCGCGCCCGGGTCGGCCGGGCCACCTGGCTCGCCGGGCCGGAGCTCGCGGGCCGGGAGGTCGCGGGATACGAGATCCACCACGGCGAGGGCGTGGCGGAGCCGGGCGCGGCGCGTCCCTTCGAGATCGTCTCGAGGAACGGGGAGCCGGCGCGCGCGGGGGACGGGGCCGTCTCCCCGGACGGCGCCGTGGTCGGGACTCTGATCCACGGCCTCCTCGCGGACGAGGCGCTCCGGGCGGCGCTGCTCGGCCGCCTCCGCGCGCGCCGCGGCCTCCCGGTCCCCGCGGGCCGAACCGCCCCGTCCCCGCGCGGCTCGGAGTACGACCGCCTCGCCGACGCCGTTTCGGCGGCCCTCGACCTGCCGCTCCTCCGACGGATCGCGGGGTTGCCGGGGCCAACCGCGAGCGGGGCCCGATGAGCCTCCTCGAGGAGACCCTGGCGGAGATCCGCGAGCCCGACGAGCGGGTCGGGGCCCGGGCGCGCCGCATCCTCGACGCGAAGACCAAGCCGCGGGGGAGCCTCGGGCGGCTCGAGGAGCTGGCGTGCCGGATCGCGGCGATCCGGGGCGATCCGTCGCCTCCTCTGCCCTCGAAGGCGATCGTCGTCATGGCCGCCGACCACGGCGTCGCGGCGGAGGGCGTGAGCGCCTATCCCCAGGAGGTCACGCGGCAGATGCTCGCGAACTTCGCGGCGGGGGGCGCGGCGATCAACGTCCTCGCGCGGCGCGCCGGCGCGAGGGTGCTGGTCGTGGACATGGGCGTGCGCGAGCCGCCGATTCCGTGCGCGGGCATCCTCTCGCGGCGCATCGGCCCCGGGACGCGGAA
>JAKEIC010000167.1 GCA_022614695.1 Planctomycetales bacterium
CGCCCGTTCCGAGGCGGGGATCCCCTGGGGGCTCGGGGCCGAGCGCGCGCACCTCCTCTTCCTCCTGCTCACGCCCACCGCCTCCCCCGAGGCGCAGGTGGACCTGATCCGGCGCATCTCGGGCCTCCTCGAGAGCGCGTTCGTGCTCGAGCGCCTCCGGAGCGCCGCGACGGCGAAGGAGATCTTCGACGTGATCCGCGACGGCGAGGCGGCGGCGCTCGGCTAGCGACACGCCGCCAGCGCCGCCAGGAACTCCTCGGCCCAGGTGAGGGCCGTGGTGCGAGAGACCGCGGCGAGGAGCCGGCCGTGGCGGTCGCGACGCTCCTCGAGCGGCATCCGGAGCGCCCGGTCCAGGTCGCGGGCCATCCCGTCCGGGTGCCAGGGGTTCGTGAGCACGGCGTCCTTCAACTCCACCGCCGCCCCGGCGAAGCGGGAGAGCACCAGCACGCCGGGGTTCCCGGGGTCCTGGGCCGCCACGTACTCCTTCGCGACGAGGTTCAGCCCGTCGCGGAGCGGGGTCACGTAGCCCACGTCGGCGGCGCGGTAGAGCTGGGCGAGGTGGGCCCGCCCGTACGAGCGATAGAGATAGCGGACGGGGACCCAGTGCGCCTCGCCGAACTCGCCGTTCACCCGCCCGACGACGCCCTCGATGAGTCGCCGTTGCTCCGCGTACTCCGGAACGTCGGCGCGCGAGGGGACCGAGACCTGCACGAGGCTCACCTTCCCCTTCCACTCGGGGTAGAGCTGGAAGAGCCGGCCGAAGGCGTCGAGCCGCTCGGGGATCCCCTTCGTGTAGTCGAGCCGGTCCACGCCGAGGACGAGGCGGGTCGGCGAGATCGAGGTGAGCAGCGCGGCCACCTCCTCCGCTGTCTTCGGGTCGGGCGGCTCCTGGAAGTCCTCGGGGAGGATGCCGATGGGGAGTGCGCGCAGGCGGATGCGCCTCCCCCGGTGCTCGATCGCATCGTCGCCGAGACGAGCGGGGGAGAGTGAACCGATGCACTGCCGGAAGTTCTCAAGGTACGCCGGGGTGTGGAAGCCGACCAGGTCGTAGTCGAGCATCGCGTCGAGGATCCTCTCCCCCCAGGGCATGAGCGAAAAGACGTCGGGTCCAGGGAAGGGGACGTGGAGGAAGAGCCCGATGGGGCCCTCATGCTCCTTCCGCCGGAGAGCGCTCGCGACCAGGAGCAGGTGGTAGTCATGGACCCAGACCGTGGTGGAGGGCGCCGCGAGCTTCGCGGCCACCTCGGCGAAGCCCTCGTTCACGCGCTGGTAGAGCTCCCACTCGTCGTCGGCGAACCGGACGCGCGCGGGAAACGAGTGGAGGAGGGGCCAGAGAGTGCGGTTGCAGAACCCGCGGTAATACTTCTCGACCCACGGCTCCGGGAGGTCCACCCACGCGAGTCGCGGCCGGGCCGTCTCGTCCAGTCCCCCGACCGGGGCCTCGATCCCCTGGACGGCGCGGCCGCTCCAACCGAGCCAGAGGCCTCGGTGCCGCGCGAGGGCGGGCTCCAGCGCCGCGACGAGGCCGCCCACGCGCCGACCCCTCCCCTCCTCGGGCTAGGCCGGAGACCTGAGCTCGGGGAGACGGTTCGAGAGGACGAGGAGCTCGAGCCCTGCCTCGCCCAGCGCGAGGCGGCGGGTGGGGGTCGCCACCGGGAGGGGCTCGACCGGAATCGGGGGCGTCGCCTCCTCCCGGCGCGCCGCCGCGATCCAGGAGAGGAGCGCGGTGACCTCCTCGGGCCCCGGCAGGCGCCAGTGCGCGGCGGTGGGCCGACCCGCCGCGGTCCCCACGAGGACCCCCTCGTCTCCGACCCCGAGGGCGCGGAACGTGTCCTCGTCGGTGAGGTCGTCGCCCAAGGCGAGGACCCTCGTCCCCGGCCCCGCTCGCTCCCGGACCCAGGCGACGGCGAGCGACTTCCGCAGCCGAGCCGGCCGGATCTCGAGAATGTCGGCCCCTTCGAGGCGCTCGTGCCCGGGATTCCTCGCGAGCCAGTCCTCGATCGCGGACTCGGCCTCCACGAGGAGCCCCGTCCTCGCCGGCTCGGGCACTTGGCGCCAGTGGAGCGCCGCCGACCAGGTCTTCTCCTCGACCCGGGCCCCCGCATGGCGGGCGGCGATCGCCTCGAGCGCGCGGGCGAGGTCGCCGACGGCTCCGGGCGGGGCCTCTGCGGGCCCCTGCCAGGCTCCCACGGCGCGGCGCCAGCCCCCGTGTTCGGCCACGAGCCAGGGCTCGGGGGCGTTCCCGAGCGCCTGCTCGAGTGACTGGCGAGGACGGCCGCTCACGACCGCCAGGACAAGCCCGGGCATACCCGCCAGGGCTCGCAGCAAGGCCACGAGATCCGGCGAAGGACGGGCCTCCTCCGGGGTCGGGGCGAACGGGATAAGCGTCCCGTCCAGGTCCGCGAGGATCGCGAGAGGCGAGTGGCGGGCGAGCCCGAGCCAGTGTGCCGGCTCCACGGTCAGCCCTCCTCCAGGCGGAGCCAGTAGAAGGAGTGGGGCCCCAGCGTGACGAGGTACCGCTCGCTCCCGACCGGCGGGAACCGCGCGCCGCCCATCGCGTCCACCGGCACCCTCCCCCGCCACGCCGAGAGGTCGAGGAGGGCCGGCTGGACAGAGCGGGCGAGGTTGTTCACGCAGAGCACCACCGAGCGCTCGGCCTCGCGGGTGAAGGCGAGGACCCGGGGGTTGCCCGTGTCCACGGGCCAGATGCCGGGCCCGCGGAAGGCGGCGGTCCGGCGGTGCGACTTGAGCGTGCGGCGGAGCCAGTTCAGGAACGAGGTCGGTTTCTGGTCCTGCGCCTCGACGTTCACGCCGGCGTAGTGGTACTCGGGGCCCGTGACGACGGGGGCATAGAGGCGCGAGGGGTCCGCGTCCGAGAAGCCGGCGTTCTTCCCCGTGGTCCACTGCATGGGCGTCCGCACCCCCATCCGGTCGCCCAGCGTCGCGTCGTCCCCCATCCCGATCTCGTCGCCGTAGTAGAGGACCGCCGCGCCCGGGAGCGAGAGGATGAGCCCGTGGAGCAGCTCGATCTGGCGTCGCCCGCCCAGCATGAGCGGCCAGAGGCGGCGGCGGATCCCGAGGTTCAGCCGCGAGCCCCGCGACGCGCCGTACTGCTCGAGCATGTAGGCGCGCTCCTCGGGGGGGAGCATCTCGAGGGTCAGCTCGTCGTGGTTCCGGAGGAACATCGCCCACTGGCAGTCCCGGGGGAGTGCGGGGGAGTTCCGGAGGACGTCGAGGACCGGCCGCGAATCCTCGCGTCGCACGGCGAGGAAGAGGGCGTTCATGAGCGGGAAGTGGAGAGCCATGTGGAACTCGTCCCCGGAGCCGAAGTACGGCAGGAGGTCGTCCGGCCTCTGGTTCGCCTCGGCGAGGAGGACCCGCGGCGTCTCGTAGGAGTCGGCCGCCCGGCGCAGCTCCCGGAGGAACGCGTGAGTCTCGGGGAGGCTCTCGCAGCTCGTCCCCTCGCGCTCGAAGAGGTAGGGCGCCGCGTCCACCCGGAAGCCGTCCACCCCGAGGTCCCACCAGAACCGCGCCACGGAGAGCATCTCGGCGCGCACCTCGGGGTTCTCGTAGTTCAGGTCGGGCTGGTGGCTGTAGAAGCGGTGCCAGTAGTAGAGCCCGCACGCCGGGTCGAGGGTCCAGTTCGAGGTCTCGGTGTCGCTGAAGATCACGCGGACGCCGCGATAGCGGTCGGGGGCGGGGCTCCAGACATACCAGTCGTGGTGCGGGCGGCCGGGCCCGAGGCGGGCGGACTGGAACCACGGGTGGTCCGCGCTCGTGTGGTTCACGACCAGGTCGGTGAACACGCGCAGGCCGAGGGCGTGCGAGCGGTCGAGGAGCCGAGCGAAGTCGTCGAGGCTGCCGAGGTCCGGGTGGACTCCCCGGAAGTCGGAGATGTCGTAGCCGTCGTCCCGGAGCGGGCTCGGGTAGTGGGGCAGGATCCAGATCGCGCCCACGCCGAGGTCCCGGATGTAGCCGAGCTTCTGGGTGAGCCCGGCCAGGTCCCCGATGCCGTCCCCGTTGCCGTCGTGGAACCCGCGGACGTAGACCTCGTAGAGGACGTGGTCCTGGTGCCTGGGGGGGGGTGGGGCGGCGGTCGTCATGGCGGATCCCCCGACGTGAAGCGGATCGCGGGAGGGGTCGCCATGAATCGATGATAGCCGACGACGTCCCGGAGCGGGGGGGCGGCGCGCCCCGCAGGCCCCGTTGCCCGGGATGTCTCGTCGGGTATCATCAGGTTCCGGAACCGTCCTCCATGCGGCACCCCACGATACCGCCCGCTCCGAGCCACGGCTCCGGGTGCTCGTTCGGCCCTCCGGCCTAGCACTCGGTCCGCCCGAGGCAAGGGACGTCCTTCGACGGCGTGCGTACGGGCGCGCCTCCGTCCCGCGCCGTGTCCTGCGACCGAGGGGAGCCCGACCGCATGTTCCACGATTCGTCCGTCGTCCGCCGATCCCCGCGCCCTGATCCGATCGGGGGCGTCGAGGCACTGCTCCGCCGGCGCGCGGATCTGCTCGTGATCGAGGAGGAGCAGGAGGGGCTCGTCGCGGGCCGCGTCTCCGGGGCCTCGCACGCGCGGCGCCTCCGCCCGGCCGCTGAAGTCTCGGAGGCGTGCCAGGAGGTCGCATGGGACCTGCGGCGACGCGGCCTCACGGGGCTCCTCGGGCGGCTCGGGGAGCTCCGCGACCAGGCCGAGCGGATCCTCCGCGAGAACCCGCTGCTCCAGGCGCGAGGCGCGCTCGACGTCGTGCGCTTCCGCGATTCGGTCCCGCGACACGTCATCAACTCACGCGGGGAGCGGGAGCGGCGGACCGGATGGGGGCTCCACCGGCGGATCCGCAACGACGAGGGCCCGTCCGTCGTGCTCGCGATCACCCGCCCCGGCTACCGGCAGCTCGACCACCACCATCCCGTGCCCGAGTACACTCTGGTCGCGGACTCCGTGATCGGCGCCCACTGGTGGGACGGCCGCCGCCGCGACTCGATCGCCACCGACGGCGAGATCCTGCACTTCGCGGCGAACACGACGCACGCCCTCGTGAACATCGGCCGGCGCCCGGGCCGGACCCTGACGGTCAAGTACCCCCTCGGCCTCAAGGCCTGGATCCCCGTCTTCTCGGGGGCCGGCCGAGCCCACGGCACGGCCCGCGTGCTGCGGCCCGTCGCGCGGACGGTCCGCCGCGACCGGGAGAGCGCCGTCTTCGAGATCGAGGACGAGTGCCACGGCTACTCGATCGAGCTGATCCGGCTCGCGGCCGGCGCGGCGCTGCGGGCGCGACGCGAGCGCGACGACTACCCGTTCGTGCTCGCGGGGACGGTGGAGGCCTCCGGCCGGCACGGTGCGGTCCGGGCCGGGAGGAACGACGTCCTCGCGATCCGGGCCGGCATGCCCCACGCGCTCCGGGCGGGGGATGCGGGGGCGCGGCTCTACCGGGTGGAGATCCGGCGATGAGCCGCCCCGGCCCGCGACGACCCTGACGAGAGGAGGTCCCATGCAGCACGACGCGCCCGCGAACGGTGCCGACCTCCAGCATTCCCCGACCCACGGCGGACTGGCGGCGAAGGCCCCCCACTACTGCGGTGTCCTCCTCGCCTCGTGGGCCCTGGGGTTCCTCGGGACCACGGTGGACCCACGGACCGGGCCCCAGGTCGGCCCCGTGCCCGTCGCGTTCCTCCTCTTCGGGCTCACGCTGCTCGGCGTCGCGCTCTTCCATCACTTCACGCTGCCGATCGCCGCCTCCGGGGTCGCCTCGATCGTCGTGTTCAAGCTCTCCTTCACCGAGTTCCACCTCGGCCATCACCTCCAGCACGAGTGGGTGATCCTCGCGAACCTCCTCTGCCTCCTCCTCGGGTTCGCGCTGCTCGCCAACCACTTCGAGGAGAGCCGGATCCCCGAGGCGCTCCCTCGGGTGCTCCCGGCGGGGTGGAAGGGGGGGTTCGCCCTGCTCGGCCTGGTCTGGCTCCTCTCGGGACTCCTCGACAACATCGCCGCCGCGATGATCGGGGCGACCATCGCGAAGATCGTCTTCCAGGGTCGGGTGCACATCGGCTACCTCGCAGCGATCGTCGCGGCGAGCAACGCGGGTGGCGCCGGGAGCGTCGTCGGCGACACCACGACGACGATGATGTGGATCGCGGGCGTGAGCCCGCTCGCCGTGCTCGAGGCCTACGTGGCCGCGGCCGTGGCCCTCCTCGCGTTCGGCATCGTCGCGGCCCGGCAGCAGGACCGGTTCCAGACGATCGTGGCGCCGCCCTCGCACGGGGCGGTGGTGGACTGGGGTCGCCTGCGGGTCGTCGTCGTGGTCCTCGTCTTCGCGATCTCGGTGAACGTGACCGTGAACCTCTGGTTCCGCGCGGCCGCCGATCTCTTCCCCTTCATCGGAGTCGCGGTCGCGGTGGCGCTGCTCGGGACCGCGCCGGTGCGCCGGCCCGCTTGGGCCCTTCTCCCGGGCGCCTTCAAGGGCTCGTGCTTCCTCCTTTCGCTGGTCCTCTGCGCCTCGATGATGCCCGTCGAGAAGCTCCCGCCGGCCTCCTGGCCGACGGCCTTCGGGCTCGGGCTCCTCTCTTCGATCTTCGACAACATCCCCCTCACGAAGCTCGCCCTCGACCAGGGCGGCTACGACTGGGGGTTCCTCGCGTTCGCCGTCGGCTTCGGCGGCTCCATGGTCTGGTTCGGCTCCTCGGCGGGCGTGGCCGTGTCGAACCTCTTCCCCGAGGCGAAGTCGGTCGGCCGCTGGCTCCGCCACGGCTGGCACGTGGGGCTCGCCTACGTGGTCGGCTACCTCGCGCTGCTCGCGGTGATCGGCTGGCACCCGACGCCGACGGGGACCCGGGACGCGGCCAACGCCCCGAGCGGCGCCTCCCTGCCCGACGCGGCCCCCCCGTCGGGGCACTGACCGCCGTCCCCTCCCCGCGTGCGACCGACCGAGGGTCGCGGCACGGGACCGGACCGGGCTTGCGTGCGGGCTACGTCCGCCTAAGATCCTGCCCCGCCCGGACCCCGGACTCACCCCGAGGAGGTCCCATGGAACACGGCGCGCCGGAGAGCGGTCACGGGGCACCTGCGGCGGATCACCACGGCGGGCTGGCGGCGAAGGCGCCGCTCTACTGCGGGCTCATCCTCGTCTCGTGGGCCCTCGGGTTCCTCGGACAGACGGCGGACGCCAGGACCGGTCCCCAATTCGGGCCCGTGCCGGTCGCGTTCATCCTCTTCGGAATCACGCTGCTCGGGGTCGCGCTCTTCCACCACTTCACTCTGCAGGTGGCGCTCTCGGGAGTCACCTCGATCCTGATCTTCAAGTTCGCGTTCACGCAGTTCCATCTCGGCCACCACATCCAGCACGAGTGGGTGGTCCTCGTGAACCTCCTCTGCCTCCTGCTCGGGTTCGCGCTGCTCGCCAACCACTTCGAGCAGTCCCGGGTCCCGGACGCGCTCCCGAAATGGCTCCCGAACGGGTGGACGGGGGGGCTCGTGCTGCTCGTCCTCGTGTTCGTGCTCTCCACGTTCCTCGACAACATCGCCGCGGCGATGATCGGCGCGACGGTCGCGAAGGTCGTCTTCAAGGGGAGGGTTCACATCGGTTTCCTCGCCGCGGTGGTCGCGGCGAGCAACGCGGGGGGCGCCGGGTCCGTCGTGGGCGACACGACCACCACGATGATGTGGATAGACGGCGTGAGCCCCATGGACGTGCTGCACGCCTTCGTCCCGGCCACGGTGGCGCTCGCCTTCTTCGGCGTCGTCGCGGCGAAGCAGCAGGACCGGTTCCAGAGGATCCAGGCCGATCCGACCGCGGGCGCGACGATAGACTGGGGCCGCGTCGGGATCGTCGGGGTGGTCCTCGCCTTCGCGATCACGGTGAACGTGATCGTGAACGTGAAGTTCAACGAGGTCTCCGACCTATTCCCGTTCATCGGGGTCGCGATCGCCGTCGCCCTCCTCGGGACGGCCCCGCTCCGGAAGCCGGCGTGGGAGCTCCTCCCGGGCGCCTTCAAGGGCTCCTGCTTCCTCCTCTCGCTCGTCCTCTGCGCCTCGATGATGCCCGTGGAGAAGCTCCCCCCGGCGGCCCCCGGGACGGCCTTCGGGCTCGGGTTCCTCTCGGCGGTCTTCGACAACATCCCCCTCACGAAGCTGGCGCTCGCGCAAGGGGGCTACGACTGGGGCGCGCTGGCCTACGCGGTCGGCTTCGGGGGCTCGATGATCTGGTTCGGATCGTCGGCGGGCGTGGCCGTCTCGAACTTCTTCCCCGAGGCGAAGTCGGTGGCGAACTGGCTTCGGCACGGCTGGCACATCGCGGTGGCCTACGTGCTGGGCTTCGCAGTCTTCGTCGCCTGGCCCGGTTGGCACCCGCATGCTTCGCACAAGGTGAAGCCGGGCGCGGCGGGCCAGGGGACGCACGGGGTCGTCTCCCCGGGACACGGAGCGGCCGGCCCCGGGCCCGGCCACGCCAAGAGTGGCAGCCCCGCACACGGCGAGCCCGAGAAGAAACGCTAGCCCTTTTCGGGCTTCCGCTCCTCGACCGGGAGCGCCCGGCACTCGAGGGTCCTCATGGCGACGGGGTCCTCGAGGAGGAGGGCCACGGTGAGGTCGGGGGCCCGGAGCCCCGAAGGGACCGGGAGCGTCGCGCGCGCCCCCTCCGCCCGGAGGGCCTCGCCGACCGGCATCGGCTCGGAGAGCGCCCGGACCACAAAGAACTCCCGCAGGGTGGCGCCGGCGTTCTCGCCGGCCGTGCACTCGGTCGTGGCCTCCCGCTGGACGAGGGCGGCGACAAGGATCGCTCCCTCCGGCGGCGCGGCGGCCTCGCCGAGCCTCCGGAGCCTCGCGTCGACCTCCACGGTCCGCGGGAGGGGCTGGCCGTCGAGGTCCTTCGCGGGCGGCGAGAGCCGTGCCGTCGCTTCGATCGCGACCGTGGGCTGCCTCGCCGCCTCTTCGTCCACCGCGGGCAGGACGCCGGCGGCGAGTCGCTGCGCCCGGCCCGCGATGACGAACTGCGGGGTGACGAGCCCGCGCGCCTTCCAGGCCCTGGCGTAGCGCCTCTGGCGGTCGGAGGAATCCTTCGAGCCGAACCGGTCCCTCCACCCGAGGTAGTCCCAGTACTCCACGTGCCACGCGAGGACGACGGCCTTCCCGAGGAAGTCCGGCGTCGCGACCTTCCCGAGGAACTCCTCGGCGGAGGGGCAGGAGTTTCAGCCCTGCGACGTGAAGAGCTCCACGAGGACGCGGTGGCGGTCGGCTGCCTTGTCCTCGGCCTTCCGCGCGGCCGGGGGCGGGGCGTCGGCGCGGCCCCCCCCCTCGCCGGCGAGTCCGGCGACGAACGGCGTCAGGGCGAGGGCGGATGCGAGGACGGGCGCGGCGCGGCGCATGAGAGCCTCCACGCGGATCATAGGGCCTGTCAGGGAATAACTCCTACGTCGTCACGCGGGCGGCGGGGGCGCATCCGCTTCGTTGCGCCTCCGTCGGCGTACTTCTCTGTCAGTACGCCTCGTCGGCGCGCCTCGCGGCTGCACCCCCGGCGCTCCGCGTGACTTGAGGATCTATTTCCTGACAGGCCCATACCGCAGCTCCTCCTCGCATGCCCCGTGGCAACCGCCGCATCCGCCCCTCCCCCCCCCCCC
>JAKEIC010000168.1 GCA_022614695.1 Planctomycetales bacterium
CGCGCGCGGATCTGCTTCATCGAGTCGTAGAGCGTGCTGCGGGGCACGCCCGTCGCGTGCGAGACGTCGGTGACCGTGAGGCGCGCGAGCTTCTCGCAGAGATGTCGCAACGCCGGCGGCAGGTCCGCGAGCGCGGCCTCGAGGTCGATGCGGAGGTCGCGCTGCTCGGCCTCGCCGCGGTCCGCGACGCCGGTCCTCTGGAGGTAGGTCTCCTGGTCGAGCGTCTGCCAGCGCTCGACGCGGCCCCCATCCTCGTCGTCGATCTCGTCGTGGAGCGACGCCCGGCGCATGCGGTAATCCCGCATCGCCGCCTTCTGCGCCTCGATGAGCGTGCAGACCTTGTGCTCGACGATGCGCGTGATGAACGTCTCGCGCTTGGCGCGCGCCGGATCGAATTTCGGGATGCGGCGCAGGAGGTCGATCACCATCTCCTGCTCCAGGTCCTCGCGGTCGGACTCGGTGAAGCCCGCCCTTCCGACGAGCTGGCGTGCCTTGAAACGGATCAACCTGACTGCGTACTCGTCGACTCCGGGATAGCTGTTCTCGAGCCCCATCGGTCCTCCTCGGGCCGAGGGGGAGCTCGCTGTGGATGTCAGCCATCTCCGGTGCCGTTACCGTCGCGAGGACGCGGGTCGATGCGAGTGCGCCGTAGCTGGCGACACCCACAACGACCTCCGCTCCTCGCGGCCGGTGCGTTGTCTGGTGCAGACCGTCGATTCTTCGGGCTTCAGGCCCGGGCCCCGTCCGCGACGGTCATCCGGACGGGCAAACCGTTGTCGATCACGAGCTCCTTGACCGTGAGCACGCGCTCCCGGTCGAACACGGCGAAGAGATCCGTCACCTTCTCCTTGAGGGCGAAGTCCGCGCTCGCGCGCGCGGCGTGCGCGGCGTTGTCCTTGCCGAGCAGGATCACGCGCAGTACGCGGGGGCGAGGATCGAGGACCGGCTCGCCGTCGCGGACCTCGAGGGCCTCAATGCGCCCGTAATTCACGTCCTGCATCAGCTCCACGAGCTGCTGCCGGGCCGGAGAGAGGGCGCTCTTCGTCCCGGGCTTCGCGCCCGGGATTCCCCCTCCGTTCGTCGGACCCATGCCTGCCTCCTTCCGCGCCCACGGGGCGCCAAAAAAAAGAAGCCCCCTGAGAGGCAGGTCCGGCGAGGAACCCTCCCAGGGGGCTACCGCCCGGATGGACCGGACGGCTGTTCGCTACGTCGTGAGGTTTCGCCGGACCTCTCGCCCCCTACTGGCGAAAAATCGATGGGGGCGGCCGGCGGGCGGGGTCAGCGGCAGGCGGAAGCGCGGAGGTGGTGTGGGATCGAGGGGTTCCGCGCGCGGCGGCGCTGCGGAATTCTTGAAGAGATGCCAGCGAAATTTCGATGGCGGGGAAAGCGCGGTGTCGCGGACGTTGCTATCGGAGGGTGGCCAGCAAGTCGTGCTCGACTACGACTCGTTCGCGTCCTCATCATCTGGCCAGATGGCGATGTCCACTCGGACCACCGCGTCTTCGCCGTCCTCGTCGTTCACGATGACCAGTACATGGCGGCCTTCTCGATCGGCGTCGCACGAGATCTCCCGCTCGTAGACGCTTTCGCCACCGTCGAGAAAGCTCAGTTCGGCCTCCTCGCGCACCCAGCGACGGTAGGCGCTGATCCGGCAGAAGAGCGCGTCGATTGGAACGTCGGATTCCACACGGGCGGTGAAGAGATCGCCTTCCTCGAGGTCGTACTCGTAGGTCTTGTGCGTGCCCGGGGCCACGGTCGTGACTTCGTACTCGGTCTCGCCCGGCTCATCCTCGCCGTCATCCTTCCGTTCCCCGGCGCAAATCGACTCCCACTCCTTCTTGTACTTCCTTACCTCGCCGGCCGAGAAACTCCTGCCGAGGCCCTCGTCGCCCGTCACCCGGCTGTGGCAGTCATGGCAGACAACGGCGAGGTTGTCCCAGTCGTTGTTCGACGGGTCCTCGTCCACGTGATGGATGACCACGTGTTTCCTCGGCTCTCGGCAGATGCAAGAGGTGTGTCGGTTGGCCGCCATCAACTCCTCGGCGCGAGGAGGCGGGACGTCACGGCGTTGCTTGGCCATCGCGACCTCAGCTCTCGTTCTGCAGCCTGAAACGAACCCGCCAGCCCTTCTCGCTATCGCCGTACTCGATCGGATCGCCCTCGATCCGGAAGAAGCGCTGCAGGTCCTTGGCGAGGTTCTCGCGCCGCTTCTGGTTCCTCCGGCCCGCGTGCTTGCTCGCCCAGGTGAGGACGCCGTTCTCGTCGGCGAAGGCCCTGAGAAGGGCCCACTGGAGCGTCGGCGCTCCGTTCTTCTTGCTCGCCATCCCCATCTGCGTGTAGTTGAAGACGCCGCGCGCGCCGAGGACCCTGACCGAGACCGTCTCGCCGTCCCGGAGGCGGATCTCCACGTCGGGCCACGTCGCCTCGGGCGGCGTGGGGAAGAAGACCATACCGTCCTTCGTCCCGGCCTCGGCGGTGCGGACGACGCCATCGCGAAACGCCTTCAGGGCGTCCTCTACGGGCCGGTCGGCGATGAGGTTGCCGTTCTTGTCGATGGCGGTGAAGTCGGCCAGCCCGAGCGCGACCGCGCCGCGCGTACGCAAGAGCTCGGCGGCGGTTGGCGCGACGAGGTCCGTCGTCGGCGCCACGAGCAGGAAGGGCCGCCCATCGCGGGCGGCGAGCCGCTCCACGACCTGGGCGAAGTCTTCGCGGTCATGTTGGAGAGTCAGGTACGCGGGGAATGTCAGGCCGGCGACGGGGCGGTACGCGCCGAGGTAGAGCGTGCGGGCCAGGCCATCCGCCGGCGCGGGCCCGTCGCCCTTGAGACCGAAGAGCGCGCCCAGATGGGCGGCGAGCTTCGCGAGGTCGAGCGAGTAGACGACGATGTCGTCCTTCGTGAGCGTGAGGCTCTCGCAAGACCCGGGGCTCCTGCGGCAGACCGCCACGATGTCGTCCGGCGCGTGGATCACTACCCCGCGCGGGCACCCGTCGTCGCCCGGCTCCGGGCAGGGATAGGTCGTGGCGAGATCCGGGCTCGGCCGGAGAAACGGCTCGAGGGCCGGGAGGCCCTCGCCGGCGATCTCCTTCCACGCGGCCCGGACGCCGGAGAGGACCGGCGTCGTCTCAAGCGCGCGCCACAGGCGCTCGATCTTCTGCATTCGCTTCCTGCCGCTTGGTGGAGCTGAACCCACGCTTCTTCAACCATTCCTCGACGAGCTTGCCGTCGTCGTCTCGGGTGAACTTGGCGACGTTCGGGGGTCGGAGGTTCACGCTCCTCGGCGTCTTGCTGTCGCTGAACTTCATCCGGAACCGGGCCCCGATGATCCGCGTATTCGGGATCTTGCGGTCACGTTCCTTCAGGGCGGCGAAGACGTCGCCCGCCCGGCGGACCTCGATCTCGTTCTGGGCGCCGCCCCAGAAATAGGTAACCTCGGTCAGTTGGATCGAGTCGATTCCGTTGACGTCGGTGCAGACGATCGAGTTCGCTCCGTCCGCCTTGAGCGGGTCGAGCGTGTACTTGCGGTTGGAGCTGGGAAAGTGGTCCTCGCCCGAGAAGAGGTGCTTGCCGAAGGACCGGCGGTAGAGCTCCTTCTCGCCCTTGGAACCCGCGTTGATGCGCATCTCGCCGATCGCGGGGTTGTAGACCAGAAGGTCGTGCTTCTCGGGGCGATAGAACACGCTCGTGGACTGGCCGCTCTTGACCGCGCCCTCGCGGCGGAATGCGTCGCCGTGGCGGACGAGGAACCACACCTCGTCCGGCTTCGCGTAGACGAAGACCCGCACGAGGTCTCCCTTCTTCTTCGAGGCGAACCACTGGCCCAGCTCCTGCTCCAGCGCCTCGACCTTGGCGCGCAGCGGGCTCTTGAAGGCGCCGGTCGGCGTCTCGCTCGAGAGGTAGTATTCGAAGGACTTCCTCTCGCCGACGAACTGCTCGGCGTGCTTGCGCTCGAGGATCTCGGGCGCCTTCAGGGAAACCAGGATCGCGACGTCCGCGGGCGAGAGATCCGATGCGCCGTTGAAGTTGATGCGATCCTTCTCCGGCAGCGTATCGTTCGCGTCGAGGAGGACCTGCATGCCCTCGTCGGTCGCCATCTCGTGGATCATGTAGAGCTGGTCAACGAGCGCCGGCGGCGTGTCGTCATCGGGGGCGAGGAGTACGCCAGCCAGGACCTCGTAGTCGAGCCCGTCCCGCTCCGCTGCCGCCGCGGGGCTGTTCCCGTAGGGCGCGAGCGGTTCGGCCACTCGGTTCGGCAGCGCGCCGTTGAGCTCCACGCCCCGCTTCGTGAAGTACGAGGCGTGACGCGAGAGGAGCGCCCGGAGGTTCTCCTCCTGGATGTTCCTCAGCGCGTCCGGGCTCGCGAACCGCCGCAGGTTGAACGTCGCCATCTCTACACCTCCATCATCCGTGGCGCCGCACGGCAACCACCTTCCCCGCGATTCTCATGTCCTCCTCGGGGCCCACGTGGATCGAACGGTGCTTGGGGTTCTCGGGACGAAGCTCGACGCCTTCCTCGGAGATGTGAAGCCGCTTCACCGTCGCTTCGTCACCGAGGAGCGCCACGACGACATCTCCGTTGTCGGCGGCAGGCTGCTGCCGGACGATCACGAGGTCGCCGTTATGGATGTTCGCGCCGACCATGCTGTCGCCCTTGACCCGGAGCGCAAAGCAGCGGCCGCGCCCGGCGATGCGGGCCTCCACGAGCACCTCGCCGACGATGTTCTGCTCGGCGAGGATCGGCTTGCCCGCAGCGACCTCGCCCACGATGGGCACGGGGACGACGTCCGACACCTCGCCGGCGGGGACACGCGCCACGGCGAGGCCGCGCGCCTTTCTGGGCTCTCGCTCGAGGTAGCCCTTCCGCACAAGGTGGTTCACCCGATCGTAGGTACTGGCGGAAGTGATGCCGAGAAGCTCGGAGAGTTCCTGCATCGTGGGCGGATAGCCGCGATGGACGATGAAGTTGCGGATCTGATGGAGGGTACGAAGCTGCGGCTCGGTGAGCCCGGCCGCGGGCGGACGGCCTCGGCGCCTCGGTTCCATCTGCATCCTCCTCGGTCTCCTTCGCACGCAGCCCACCGGCCAAGGCGCGGCACGGCGAGGGTGCGAAAGCGCGCATTATATGACCCAATGCCTGTTGGGTCAAAACATACTCGCGCAGCACTTGGGGGAGGCTGCAGCCGCTGGAAAACACACGGAGCGCGCTCGCACGAGCGCGCTCCGTTCGGTCAGGAGGCCGATCTCGACTCAGGTCGGTCAGCTGGACCGAATCACGCTGTCGAGGCTGTTACTTCTTTCCACGGGAGACGGTGTCGTCCGTCACCTCCTTCAGCGGGCCACTCGTACTGTTCACCGTCACGGTTCCGGACGTGAACGTGATCCCGGTCCCGGTGCCGGTGAACGTGGCGAACACCGTGGCCGTGGTCGTTGGACCGGGGGTCGGGCCACCCGCAGGGGGGCACTGGAGCGTTACGGTCCACGTGATCGATGAGGTCGCACCCTTGCTGGTATCCGCGAAGCCGTGCCGCGTCATCGGGCCAGTCGGACGGCGTGCATCGACGATCGGCTTGTCGTCGATCGTTCCGCCGCTGGGAATGCGGACCTTGGCGAGGGGAAGTCCGCCGACCGGTTGAGACGGATCGACTTTGAAGTCGAACGCGGTGTCGGTGGCATCATTGTGCACCGGGATCGTCGTGGTCGCCGTGGGCGCAACCGCGAGGGCGGCAGTGCCGAGCGCCAGGACGGCGAAGGCAGAACCCACACCCAACCTGAGACGGCTGATCATTTCCCCTACCCCCTTGGCGGGCTCATGGCCCGCCGGTTTCGAGGCGCGTCCTCACTTCGGCTGGTCGGCCGTACGCCACGGCCGACTCTCGCTCGGGGCCAGCGCGAAGTAACGAAGCCTCTGCTCCTCGGTCAGGTACCGCTCCGCGAAGTGGTCCGTGGTGCGGGCCACGGCGGCGTGCCATGTCTGGGTGTTCGCTGCCTGCTCCTCTTCCGCACGGGCGAGCGACTCGGTGTCCATCGGCGACTGTCCGATCGCGGTCTCCATCTGGCGTCGGAGCGCCGCTGCTCGCGCGTAGTAGTCGACGTGTACGCGCATGAGATCATCGACGAAGGCGCGGATGGCTTCCGGCTTGAGGTTCGGGATGCACCGTACCAAGGACCTGGCCCATCCGGGCACTCCTGACGTCCGGATGCTGCGCGCGACGGCCTCAGCGTCGGGGCCGGAGCCATGTCGAGCAACCCCAGACTCGATCTGCTCATCGATCAGCGCCCCCAGCGTGGCTACCGGGTCCGACTCGATCGGCAGCACGCCACTTGTCGTTGTCGGGCTGGACGCGTCGAGAGGCTGATCACGCAGCGCGGCGCCCGCAGGATCACTCGAGCGCGAAGGACTGGAGGCCCCAGTGGGCCCTATGGCGTTCGTGGTCGGAGCCTCGGAGTGCGCACCCTCCTCGCGGGGGGCGTCGCTGCCCCAACTCGACGCGACGACGAGGGCGGCAGTCACCGCGAGCGCAGCCGTCACCCCGGCGCGCAGCCAGCCCGAGCCGCTCATCGGCCGTAGCCCCTGGCGTCGACCCCGGTCTTCGGAGATGGAACGGCAGGTCGTCCTGCGGATCGTCGAGCTGCGATGGGGTAGGGACGGCGCATGGCCTTGGGGGCTGGCCGGGGGGGGGAGCGCGCGAATCGTAGCCTGCGCCCAAAGCGAGTCAAGGGGCAAGCAGCGCCTTACGACAAGTGAACGCGTGCGGTCAGCAAGCGTCGGATGATGCTGCCCAGTCGAAGCGGACCGTTGCCTACTTGAGGTCCGACTCGAAGAGGATCTTGCCGCTGCCGTCGAGGACGGCGACGCGCGCGGCGGCGCGGAGGGGCTTCTGCGGCGTCGCGCCGATGATCGCGCGCGCGGCCCTGGCGGCCACCATGCGCGCCTGCGCCTCGGCCTCGGCTTCAGCTTTCTCGGTGAAGAGCGTGGGGTTCTGGGCCATCGTCAGCCCGCCCTTGAACTGAAGATCGAGGTCGTGGAGCGACGCCTGGAAGAGGATGTCGCCCGTCTCGGACAGCGGCGTCGGGTCGGTCACCACCCAGAACTTGTCCTTCGGTCCGAATCGCATCGTCGTTCTCCTTTCAGCGCACGTCGACGTAGTCCATGCAGAGCGCCAGGACCTCGTCGTAGGACCTGGCCGCGAACGCCTTCTGCACGAACTCGCTCGCGCGATCATTCTGGCCGGCCTTCTTCAGCGCCTGCTTCACCCGTCCGATGATCGCGAAGACGTTCCCGTCGGTCCCGACGAGTTTGCAGGCGGGCTTTGCCGCCGCCGCCTCGTTCGTTCGTCCGTCCATTCTGGCCTCCTTTCGCGGGCGCCTTCCGGGCGCCTCGTGAGGGCACATAAGGGCGAGCTTCGCGAGGGATAGCAAGTTGATTCGCGCTCATTCCTCCGCGCTCGCGCGCTCCGCAAGCTCGCGCCACATCGCGCGTTGCTTCGACCATACGGGCACGGCCGCGATCGCGCGAAGATCGCGCTCGCAGATGGGGTCGCGGCCCGTCAGCGTCCGGGGCAGGTCGAGGATCGCCTCCTGGATGCCCGGCGCGAGGTGCAGGAGGTTCATGATCTGGGTCACGCGCTGCCGGGTCACGCCGGCGAGGCGGGCGAGCTCGGTGTAGTCCTTCACCTCGCCGGACCGGAGGAGGCCGCCGAACCGATGGGCCAGGGCGACGAGACGCGCAACCCGCGGGAGGTTCCCGGGGATGACGGGCTGGGGCGCCGGGACCTCGCCCTCGCGGAGCCGCTTCCTACCGTTCGCGCCGTTTCGGAAGTGGACCTTGCACTCGAACGTCCAGCCGTCCGTCACTTGCGCACCTCCTTCCTGCCTGCGTTGATCTCCTGCGCGAGCGCCTTGATCCCCGTCGGGCGGAACGTGATGGCGAGCGTCCCCTCGCGGCCGTCGTAGCCCACGCGCTCGACGAGGAGCCGCATGATGCGGGCCTGTTCGCGCGGGAAGAGCGCCTCCCACACCGGGTCGAAGAGGGAGAGCGCCGCGGAGAGGTCGCGCTCGTCGACGAGCTGGCGGCTCGCGGCGATCGCCCGCTCGCGGACCTCCGTCATGCGCTGCTCCGCCGCGCGCGTCTTGTCCTGCAGGTCGGCGAGGCGATCGGTCGCGGCCCCGTTCTCGCCGAGCGAACCGAGGAGGCGGCGCAGCTCGGCGTTGAGGGCCTTCAGCTCCTTCTCTGCCGCCTGGCGCTCGGCCTCGAGCTGCTTGACGTGCGCGGCGTGCTGCGCCCGGGCCTGCTCGATGGTCTCGCCGACGACGTCGCGGTCGCGCCCGATCGCGCGGATGCGCTCGACCACGAAGCGCTCGACCTCCTGGGCCGGGACCGCCTTCGTCGGGCAGGACGTCCACCCTTGCTTCTGCGCCTTGAGGCAGACGTAGTAGCGGTAGCGCTTCTGGTCCTTGACCGTCCAGGTGTGGATCATCGACGCGTCGCAGGGGACGCAGCGAAGCAGCTCCTTGAGAAGCGCCCCGTGCTTGTTGCGAACCGACTTCCCGCCCGTGCGGCCGTTGTGCCGGAGGACCTCCTGGGTCCGGCGCCAGAGATCGCCGTCGACGATCGCCGGCTGCTCGCCGGGGTACGCCGTCCCCTTGTGGCTGACCTGGCCGATGTAGGCGACGTTCGAGAGGAGCCCGAAGAGGTTCGACTTCGTGAACGCGGCGCCCTCGTGCGGGCGACCCTTCTTGGTGATCCACGACTTCGTCGTCGAGCCGCGCCCGTTGAGTGCGACCGCGGTCGCGACGAGCGACTGCTCCTTGAGGTAGAGCTCGAAGATCTCGCGGACGCGCGCGGCCTCGGCATCGTTCACGAGGAGCCGGCCGCCCTTCGGGTCCACGTCGTACCCGAGGATCGGCATGCCGCCGGTCCACTTCCCCTTGCGGCGCGCGGCCGACATCTTGTCGCGGGTCCGCTCGGCGATCATCTCGCGTTCGAACTGGGCGAACGAAAGCAGGATGTGGAGTACCAGCCGGCCCATCGAGGTCGCCGTGTTGAACTGCTGGGTGACGGAGACGAAGGCGACGCGGTGCTGGTCGAGGACCTCCATGATCCGCGCGAAGTCGAGGAGCGAGCGCGAGAGGCGGTCGACCTTGTAGACCACGATGGCGTTGACCCGGCCGGCCTCGATGTCATCGAGGAGCCGCTTCATCGCCGGCCGCTCCATGTTGCCGCCGGTGAACCCTCCGTCGTCGTAGCGGTCGGGCAGGACCTCCCAGCCCTCGCCGCGCTGGCTCTTGATGAAGGCCTCGGCGGACTCGCGCTGGGCGTCGAGCGAGTTGAAGTCCTGGTCGAGCCCTTCCTCCGTGGACTTGCGCGTGTAGATCGCGCAGCGGGTCGTCGCCGGCGGCGCGGCCGTCGCGGGCGCGCCGTTGCCGTTCCTTCTCATCGCCCGCCTCCCGCGGCCGCGACGGCCGGCGCCTTCGTGAGCCCGAAGAAGTGGTAGCCGTTCCAGTGCGAGCCGGTCACCTCGTGGACGAGCGCGGTGAGCGAGCGGTAGACCTTGCCCTCGTGCTCGAAGCCTTGGTCGAGGACGGTGACGCGGATGAGGCGGCCGCGGTACTCGCGCGTGATCACCGTGCCCGCCATCGGGAGCCGTGCGTCATGCGCGCGGCCGAAGGCGTGGACCCGCGTCCGCTCACCCGTGGGGGCGCTCCCGTCGCCGAAGGCGTTCCGCGGGGCGCGGACGCGCACGTCGGCGTCGTTGGCGAGCTCGCCCGCGCGGTGCCGCGCACGCTCGGAGAGGTCGCCCTCCTCGAGGGCCTGGAGCCGCCAGGCGATCTGCTTCCAGAGGAACTCCTTGTGTCGCGACCGGGTCTCTTCTCCGTAGACCTCGCGGTACTTCGTCCGCAGCTCGGGGACCGTCATCTCCTGCAGGGCCCGGATGCGGGCGGCCATCGTGGACTTCATGCGCACCTCCATTCAGGTCAACGGGTTCCGTCCGTTAACCAGGGCCACATAGAGCGGCCTGGTCGCCCGGCCTATCAAGGCCTTTCTCGGTTTCCGGCGAAGTATCTGGCGACGGAGGCGGCGCGCCGTGTATCGCGGGAGGCGCGCCCGCGGGCGCCCGGAGCGCGCGGTGGCGCAGGTATCCGGCGGCGAGGATCGAGGCGAGCTCGCGAGCGCGTTCCTCCGGGGTCATCGCGGCGGGATCGAGCGGGTCCTGCATGGCGTCCTCCGGTTGCGGACCGGGGGCGCCGCGGAGAGTGGTGGCGGGGGCCGCCGAGGTGGGGACCGGCGCGAACGAGGACGCTGCAGTGCCCGCACGAGGCGGCACCCACAACGTCCTCCGGGTCGCGGCCGGTCCGTCGTCTGGTGTCTCTGCCGGAGACCTACCGGAGGCGAGTTAGGAACGCCGGGCTTTGGGGCCCCAAGCCTTCGGCGGCTGTTAAATAACGGCCCCTGGTAAACAGAGAGTGGGAGAGTTCGAGAGTCATATCCCCGGGGTCCCAAGGCCAACCGTGGGGGTTGGCTTCGGACCCCGAAGCTCTCGGCTCCGAACGGAGAGTGGCCCCCGATACGGGACCGCGCGGAAGGGCATGGTGTGTGGCCAGATACACGACGACCCCGGCGGGTTGGCCGCCGGGGTCGCCGTTAAATAAGAACCGCCGTTTTTCGGCGGTTGGAATGTTGGCTCCCCGGGGAGGGCTCGAACCTCCAACCCACGGATTAACAGTCCGCTACTCTACCAATTGAGCTACCGGGGAATCGGGGCGGGAGTGTATGCGAGGGCCGGAGGGGCGGCAAGGAAGTTCGTCCGGCCGCGTCCGGCGGCGCGCGTGGGTCAACGTGGGGCGGCAGCCGCGTCCCGGGCCCTCGCCTCGCACTCCGCGAGCGCCGACCGCACCTCCCCAGCCATCGGATCGTCGGGCGCCAGCCGGAGGAACTCGCGGAGGGCCTCGGCAGCCCGGGACCACTCGCCCGCCTGCCGGAGGGCGAAGCCGAGGGCTCCGCGAAAGCCGCTCTCCCCCGGGTGGCCCCGGACGGCCGCCGTCAGGTCCTCGATCGCCCCAGCCACGTCCCCGAGCGCATGGCGAGCCATCCCGCGGTTGCCGCGGAAGACCGTCCTGTCCGGCGCGAGGCCGATCGCCTTGTCGAGATCCTCGATAGCCCCGGCCAGGTCGGCCGAACGGAGCCTCGCCACGCCGCGGTCGTTCCGGAGCGTGGCATCCTCCGGCCGCCGGCGCACGGCCTCGTCGAGATCCCGGAGCGCCCCGACAAGATCGCCAGCCGCCGCCCGGCTGATCCCGCGGCTGCCGTAGGCGTCCGCCAACTCCGGGTCGGACTTCAGGGCGGCGTCGAGATCCTCGAGGGCCCCGAGCGTGTCGCCCAGCTTCTGCCGCGTCCGCCCCCGGTTGTGGAGCGCATCGGCGAAGCCAGGCCGGAGGGCGAGAGCCGCGTCGAAGTCCGCGATCGCCGCGGGGAGGTCCCCGAAGCGGGACCGGATCACGCCCCGGTTGCTGTGGACCCACGCGAACGGTATCCCGGCCGACAGCGCGGCCGTGTACTCCCGCTGCGCCCGAGCGTCGTCCCCCGCGGGATCCACGCTCTCGATGTAGGCCCGAAGCAGCGAGGCCTCCCACCGGCGTTCCTCCCGGAGGAGCTCGCGGGCACCCCTCCAGTCCTCCTCCAGGATCGCGAGACCCGCTCGTGCCAGGGGAGCCCCGGGGCCCCCGCCCGCCGCGACGGCCGCCAGATGCGGGCCGAGGGCATCCAGACGGCGGCCCCGGTCCGGAGCCCCGAAGAACTGCTCGAGCCCGAGATAGAGCGAGGCCGCCTCGTGCGCGGGATGCTCGGCGGGGATCCTCTCCCACTCCTCCCGCGCGGCGGTGTTCCCCCCCGCGGCCCAGAGGAGGAGCCCCCGCTCCAGGTGCCACTCCTGACGCGAGGGGTCCTCTCCGAGCGCCTCCGCCAGCAGGCGGGCGGCGCCGGCGGGATCGGACGCCCGCAGCCGCGCGGCCCTGGCGGCGCGCTCCTCGGCGACCGGGAGCGGGACCGGCTCGCCGCGGACCGCGGGAAGCACGGGCGGCCGGCCCGGCGCCACCGCGGCCCAGGCGGCCACCCCGAGGAGCGCGAGCGCCGCCGCGTCGAGGGTCGCGCGCCTCCACGGGGAGCGCGGGAGACGGGCACGGGGCGGCTCCCCGCGGAGGACGCGGTCGAGGTCGTCGCGGAGCGCTCCCGAGTCCCGGTACCGGACGCGGTCTCGTTTCTGCAAGGTGACCGCGAGCACCCTCTCGATGGGACGCGGGACGTCGGACCGGAAGCCGCGGATCTCGGGCAGTCTCCGCGTCAGGACAGCGGCGATGAGCGCGGCCGGGGTCGCTCCCTCGAACGGCGGCCGGCCGGCGAGCATCTCGAAGAGGACGCACCCGAGGCTCCAGACGTCCGACGCCGGCGTGAGCGCCGAGCCCTCCCCACGCGCCTGCTCGGGAGACATGTAGGCCGGCGTGCCGAGGGCCTCCCCGGTCCTCGTCAGCTTCGAGCCGGTCGCGACGCACTTCGCGAGGCCGAAGTCGGTGAGGAACGCTCGGGGCGAGGGGGAAGGACTCGGGGTCATCGGCCCTCCTGCGCCTGGAGATCCCGCTCGCAGGCGGCGAGGAGGGCCCGGACGCGCCCGGCCCTGCGGTCCTCGGGCGCCAGGCGGAGGAACTCGCGGAACTCCTCGGCCGCGCCCGAGGGGTCCCCGAGCGCGCGCCGGGCCAGACCCGCGTTCGCGTGGGCCTCGGGGAGATCGGGCGCGAGTCGGAGGGCCTCGCGCGCGTCGCCGAGGGCGCCGCGAGCGTCCCCGAGGGCCAGGCGGGCGCCCGCCCGGCGGTTCCAGGTCTCCGGGTCCTCGCACCCGCCGGCCAGCACGAGGTCGAGGTCGGCGCGCACGCCCGCGTCGTCCCCAGCCGCCTCCCGCAGCATCGCCCGCGTCCCGAGGGCCTCACGGCACCCCGGATCCAGTCGGAGGGCCGCCTCGCAGTCTTCGAGCGCCCCGGCGCCGTCCCCCCGCATGTGGCGGAGGGCGGCCCGGTCGGCCCGCGCCGCGACGTAGGCGGGGTCCTCCCGCACGGCGGCGTCGAAGTCCGCGGCCGCCCCGTCCAGGTCCCGGAGCTGGAACCGGGCGAGGCCCCGGTTGTTCAGCGACTTCGCGGAGCGGGGCTGGAGCGAGAGGGCCCGATCGAAGTCGGCGAGCGCCCCGCGGAAGTCCCGCACCCCGTAGCGGCTCTTCCCGCGTGCGGCGAGAGCGTCGGGGTCGTCCGGGGCGAGTCGCAACGCCTCCTCATGGTCCGCGAGCGCCCCGGCGAGGTCTCCGAGGGCGTGCCTCGCCAGGGCTCGGTTCGACCAGGCCATCGCGAGCCGGGGGGAGAGAGTGAGCGCGGCCGTCTGGTCCTCGACCGCCCCGGCGTAGTCGCCGGCGAGGTGCCGCGCCGTTCCGCGATTCGTGTAGACCCAGGCGAAGGGGATCCCGGTGGCGAGCGCCGCGGTGTAGGCGGCGATCTCGGCTCCCGGCTCGGCCGACGGGTCGTAGCTCTCGACGTAGGCCCAGAGCAGGCGCGCCTCCCATCCCGGGAACCCCCGGAGGGCCTCGCGCGCGCCGACCCAGTCGCGCGACACGGCGAGGCCGGCGGCGCGAGCGAGCCGCGCGTGGGGCCCTCCCCGCCCCGCGAGCGCCTCGAGGATGGGCCGGCCCTCGCCCGTCGCCAGCGCACCTCCCGATTCCCGGAAGACGGCCTCGAGGCCGAGGTAGAGCTCCGCGAGGTCCCTCTCGGCCGCCTCCACGGGGATCGCCGACCACTCGGCGCGCGCGAGCGCCCCCTTCCCCACCGACCAGAGGAGCGTACCACGCGAGAGGCGCAGCCCCGGGGCCCCGGGAGCCGCGGGAGCGAGCGCGAGGGCGCGCCCGAGGAGGGCGACCGCCTCGCCCGGATCCGCCCCCTGGATCCTGCGGGCGCGAGACGCGAGCTCGGCGGCTTGCGCCGCCCCTGCGCCTCCGGGGTCGGTCGCCGGCCCGCCGGGCGGGTCGCGGTCGGACGGGCCCCACGTCGCGGAGACCCCGATCGCGGCGGCGGCGAGGACGAGCGCCAGGAGCGCCGCCCACGTCGCAGCGCCGCCGAGGCCCCCGCGCGCGCCGCGCCAGAGCGTGGGCTCGCCTCGGAGGATCCGGTCCAGGTCGTCCCGCAGGGCCTCCGCGTCCGGGTGGCGAGCCCCGGCTCGTTTCGATAGCGTGTCGCGGAGCGTCCCCTCGACGCCCCGCGGGACGTCCCCGCGGACCGAGCGGATCGCCGGCGGCTCCCGCGTGAGGACGCCCGCCACGATCTCGGCGACCGTCGCGCCCCCGAACGGCGGCCTCCCGGAAAGCATCTCGTGGAGGACGCACCCGAGCCCCCACACGTCGGACGCCGGCGTGAGCCCGGCGCTCTCGCCGCAGGCCTGCTCGGGGGACATGTAGGCCGGCGTCCCGAGCGTCTGGCCGGTCCGCGTGAACCGGCTCCCGGTCGCGACCGACTTGGCAAGACCGAAGTCAGCCAGGAAGACGCGCGCCGTCGCGGGCCCCCCCTCCGTGGTCCGAGTTCCGACGTGCACGGCGGGAGTCTACCCCCGACCCGCCCAGGGCGCCGGGCCTTGACGCCGCCGACACATTTCGATAGTATTCGAATCATGGAATCCAGACGGCCCGCCGCCTCCCTGTCGGTCGGCCCCGACCACGCCGAGGCATTCGGGGCCCTCGCGCACCCGGCGCGGCTCGCGGTGCTCGCGCGCCTCGTCCGGGCGCGGCGCGAGATGACGGCGGGCGAGCTCCGCAGGGCGGTCCGCGTGCCGGCCCCCACCCTCTCCCACCACCTCGCGGCGCTGCGTCGCGCCGCCCTTGTCCGCGTCCGCCGTGTCGGGCGGCACCGGTTCCACGCCGTGGATGCCGCCACGATCTCGGACCTCGTCCGTCTGCTCACGGCGTGCTGCTGAGGAGGAATCCCATGGAATCGAAGGTCCATCTCCACCTGCACGTCCGCGACCTCGACGCGAGCTGCGCGTTCTACGAGCGGTTCTTCGGCGTCCCGCCCGTGAAGGTGCGGCCCGGCTACGTGAAGTTCCTGCCCCCGCTCGGGCCGGTGAACCTCGCCCTTTCCGAGGAGCCCACCGTCCGGGGCGGCCCGGTCGGCCACGCCGGGATCCAGGTCGGTTCGGGGGAGGCCGTCGCGCGCGAGCTCGAGAGGGTCCGCGCCGCCGGGCTCGCCGTCCGCGTCGAGTCGGACGTCGCCTGCTGCCACGCGAACCAGGACAAGTTCTGGGTCCGGGACCCCGACGGGCTCGAGTGGGAGGTGTACGTCCTGAACTACGACCTCCCCGAGCCGGCGCCCACGGCCGGCGCCTCCTGCTGCACGGGCATCGGAAGCCCCTGAGGTCCGCGAGGGTGGACGCCGCGGTCCTGTGCCCGGTCCCCGCGCGGCGATCACCGCCCCGGGGCCCCGGGGGCGTCGTTCGCGAGCTGGGCCCGCGCCCGGGCGAGGGCGTCCCGGGCCTCCTCGAGGTACCGCCAGTCCGGAGACGCGACCTCGATGGCCTTCTCGAGATCGGCCACGACCCCGCGCAGGTCTCCGAGGCGCCGCCGCGCGGAGCTGCGGTTCGCGTAGGCCTGCGCGGATCGTGGATCGAGGCGGATTGCCTCGCTGTAGTCGGCGAACTCCCGCTCGGGTTGCTGCAGGTAGGACCAGGCGAGGCCCCGGGTGTGCCAGATTCGGGGGTCCTTGGGATCGAGACGCAGGGCCTGCTCCAAGTCCTCGAGGGCGCCGCTCAGGTCGCGTGCGTCTATCCGAGCCGCCGCCCGGTTGTACCAGCCGGCCACCATCTTCGGATCGAGTCGAATCGCCTCCCCCAGGTCGCGGATCGCGCCCTCCGGGTCGCCCATCGTCCGGCGAATCACCCCGCGGTTGGCCCACGCGGACGCCGAGTCGGCCTGGAGGCGGATCGCCTCGTCGAAGTCCCGGATCGCGCCGGCGAGGTCCCCCGCGAGCCGCCGCGCCATCGCCCGGTTGCCCCAGGCCTTGGCGTAGGAGGGTTCGAGCCGGATCGCCTGATCGAAGTCCGCGATAGCGCCCGCGTGGTCTCCCAGGCGGTCCCGCGCCAGCCCACGATTGTTCCAGGCCTTCGCGGCCCTCGAGTCGAGCCGGATCGCCTCGTCGCAGTCCCGGAGGGCTCCGGCGTGATCCTCGAGCCGCAGGCGGACCACTGCGCGGTTGTTGAACGCCCAGACGAACGGGATGCCGCCGGCCAGCGCCTCCTCGTAGTCGCGGAGGGAGGAGGCGGGATCCCCGTTCGGGTCCTCGCCCTGGACGTACCCGCGCACGAGGGCCGGCTCCCACCCCGGCGCGTGCCGCAAAACCTCCCGGGCTCCCGGCCAGTCCCCGGCCATGGCCCGGCAAGCGCCCCGGGCGAGGCGGCCCACCGGACCCGGATCGGACTCCGATTCGCCCAAGAGCAGCGCGGCCTCCTCGAAGCCCAACCGACAAAAGGCCTCCAGCCCCTGGTAGAGCCTGGCCCGCGCGGCCTCTTCGGCCGTGGGCGGCACGCGCCTCCACTCGCCGACGGCCCCCGGCCCATCCCCCACCGCCCAGAGGAGGAGCCCACGCTCGAGACGCCAGTCGTTGCGCCTCGGATCGAGGCGGATGGCATCACCCAGGAGCTGCGCCGCCCGGCCGGGATCGGACGTGCGGCGCGCGCGCGCCTGCGCCGCCAGGTCCTCCCCCGGGGGCCGGGTTGGGGCGGCCGGAGGGACCGCGACCCGGTCCTCGGCCCGCATCCTCCATCCCGCCGCGGCGGCCATGGCGGCGAGCGTCCCGAGGAGCGCCGCGACCCAACGACCTCGCCGGCCCGGCCTCGGGGGCCGAGGACGGAGACCTCGCAGGATCCGATCGAGGTCGTCCCTCAGCGACAGGGCGGAGGCGTAACGGACCCCGACAGCCTTCGCGAGGCAGGCTCGAGTCACCCGCTCGAGGTCCCTCGGGACGCCCGGCACGAGACTCCGGAGCCCCGCGGGCTCCCGCGTGAGCACCTGGGCGACGACGGCGGCCGTGCTCTCCCCCTCGAACGGCGCTCGCCCCGCGAGCAGCTCGTAGAGGACGCACCCGAGAGACCAGACGTCCGTCGCGGGCGTGAGCGACGAGACCCCGCCCTGAGCGGAGCCGAAGGGCTCGCCGCGCGCCTGCTCGGGAGACATGTAGGCGGGCGTGCCGAGGGCCTCGCCGGTGCGGGTGAGCTTCGAGCCGGTAGCGACCGCCTTCGCGAGACCGAAGTCGGCGAGGAAGGACCGAGGCTCGACGCGGGGACGCGGCGACTCGCCCTCCGGCACGACGTCGAGGACCTCGTACCTCCCCCGCCCCATGCGCACCTCCGGCCCGAGGATCCTACTGGAACCGGGTTACCGGACCCCCTCCGTCGCGAGGGCCGCCCGCGCCCGGGCGAGGTTCCGCTCGACCATCACGCGGTGAGGCCAGTCGGGAGGCATGACCTCGAGGGCCCGCGCAAGATCCGCCGCCGCCGCGGCCAGGTCCCGCCGCTGGAGGTGGGAGAGCCCGCGATTGGCGAGCGCGTTCCCGTGCCGCGGTTCGAGCGCGAGCGCGGCGTCGAAGTCGGCGATCGGCCCGGCGACATCCCCGGAGGAGCGCCTCGCGTTGCCCCGGTTGTACAGGGTGCTCGCGTCCCGCGGCTCGAGCGCGAGCGCGGCGTCATAGTCGGCGATCGCCCCGGCGAAGTCACCGGAGCCTTGCCTCGCCCGCCCGCGATTGTAGAGGGCCGTCGCGTCGCGCGGGTCGAGGGAGAGAGCGGCGTCGAGATCGGCGAGCGCCCCCGCAGTGTCCCCGGCCTCGTCCTTCGCGCTGGCCCGGGCAACGAGCGCACGAGAGTACCGCGGGTCGAGAGCGAGGGCGGCATCGCAGTCGGCCACGGCGCCGGCGAGGTCCCCCGAATCCCGCCGCGCGTTCCCGCGGTTGAGGAGGGCCTCCTTCAGGCGCGGGTCGAGTGCCAGGGCGGCCTCGTAGTCGCGCACCGCCCCCGCGAGGTCCCCCGTCGCCTGCCGGGCGAGACCCCGATTGTTGAGCGCCCACGCGAAGGCGATCCCGTCGGCCAGCGCCTGGTCGTAGCTTCGCACCGCCTTCGTCCGGTCGCCGGCGGGGTCCCACCCCTCCACGGTGCCCCGCAGGAGAGCCGACTCCCACCCTCCGGCCCCGGAGAGCACCTGCCGGGCCTCGGGCCACCGGCCCCGGCCCGCCGCCAGCGCCGCGCGGGCCAGGAGCGCCGCACGCCCGCGCGTCTCCGACAGGCGCTCCAGTTCCGGCCGCGCCTCGTCGAAGCGGAGCCGGTCGCCCTCCCAGCGGAAGAATGCCTCCAGGGCCCCGTACAGCCTCGCGGAAGGTCCCTCGGGGGCGTCCGCGGGGACGGCGGTCCACTCCCCGCGGGCCTCCGCGCCGCGCCCGAGGGCCCAGAGTAGCAGCCCCCTCTCCAGCCGGAGATCGTTCCGGGACGGCTCCCGCTCGAGCGCGACGCCAAGCAGCTCGGCGGCGCCGCGGGGGTCCCGCGTCCGGACCGTCCTCGCGCGGGCCACAAGGACCTCGGCGCCGCTCGGGCCGGGGGCCTCCGCCGCCGGGCCGGCCGTCCCGGCCCTGGGCTGGGGGGGATCCCCCCTCGTCGTCCCCCACGCCAGGGCCGCGAGCCCTCCTGCGCCCGCCAAGAGCGTGAGGATCGCCGCGCGGGACCCGAGCCTCGACCATGGCGACCAGGTCGGCCACGGAATCCGGGCTCGGGGAGTCTCTCCCCGCAGGATCCGATCGAGGTCGTCCCGGAGCGCCCCCGCGTCGGGGTATCGGTTCGCGGGCCCCTTGGCGAGGCAGACGCGGGCCACCCGCGCGACGGAGCCCGGGACGTCCTCGCGTACGGACCGCAAGGTCGGCGGCTCGGTCAGGAGGACGCTCCCCACCAGGGCCGCGGCCGTCTCGCCGTCGAAGGGTCGCCTCCCCGCGAGCATCTCGTAGAGGACGCACCCGACGCTCCAGACGTCGCTCGCGGGCCTCATCTCGGCGATATCCCCCCTCGCCTGCTCGGGGCTCATGTAGGCCGGCGTCCCGAGACTCTGGCCGGTGCGGGTGAGCTTCGAGCCGGTGGCGACCGCCTTCGCGAGGCCGAAGTCGGTGAGGAAGCAGTCCACGGCGCGCCGCCGCTACCGCGCGAGCCCCGGCCGCAGCGCCGGGAGGAGGTCCTTCCGGCGGTCCGTCCGGCCCTCCCTCAGGGCCGCGACGAGCTTCGCCAGGTCCTCCCGCAGCGCCCTGTCGGCCTCGTGAGCGGCGGCGTCCTCGAAGACCGGGAGCGCCCGGGCGGCCGGGAGCGCCGTGAGGACGACGAACAGGGAGCGACGGGTCTGCGGGTCCGGCGCGGAGCGGAGGGCTTCCAGAACCCTCCCGAGCGGGCCGGGGCCCTGGCGCTCCCGGTGGCGGCTCTCGACCGCCGTCCGCTGCGCCTCGGTGAGATCCCGGAGCGTCCCCCGGGCCGTCGCCGCGTACTCGAGCGGGTCGTAGAGATCGTCCCCGCCGCGCGGCGGGCACCGGAGCGAGATCTCCTCGAGACGCGAGGCCGCCTCGGCCCGCACCGAAGGGAACGGGCAGTCCCCGACGACCTCGAGGATCGTCGCGGGGGCCGCCAGGTCGTTCTCGAGCACGAGCCGGAGGGCAGCGGCCGCGGTCCGGGCCGCCCCCGGCCCCCCCGAGTCCCGCGTGAGGCTCCGCGCGAGCATCGCCGAGATCACCGGGTCCGAGAACGGGATCCTCTCGCCAAGCGCCTGGAGCGCCGCCCACTTCACGTCCTCGTCGGGATGGAACTTCGCCGTGTCGGCGAGGGCCTGCGCGGCAGCAGCGACCACGGCAGCGCCTCCCTCGGTCATGGCCGCCCGCGAGAGGAGCTTCCCCAGTCCCATCGCGACCAGGAGCTTCTTCTCGAGAGGATACGACGGATCCCCGAGGTACTGGAGCGCCCGCTCAACCCCGCGCGGATCGGTCTCGACCGCGATCCCTCCGATGGACGGCCCTCCGGCCGCCCCGCCGTCCGGCGCCGGTCCGGGGTGCGACCGTCCAGGGCCGCCGCCCGGCCACCCGATCGCGGCCGGACCCGCGGCCGGCGGCCCGGCGTCGGCGGTGCTCGGGGGCCCGGCGGGCCCCGGGGTACTGCCGAGGCCCGTCTCGCCGGGAACCGCCAAGACCGTCGGCCCCTGCCGCGCGGCGACCCACGCGGCCACGCCCGCCAGGACCGCCACGCCGAACGCCGTTCCGAGGACGACCGCAGTCCTCATCGAGGAGTCCCAGTATACGAGGCCCTACCTCCGCCCGCCGCCGGGCCTCCCCCCTCCCTCCTCCTCGCACGCCGCGAGCCGCGCGCGGAACTCCGCCGCGGCCGGGTGGCCGGGAGCGAGGCGCAGGAACTCCCGGAACTCGGCCGCCGCGCCGGCCCGGTCCCCTCTCTCCTCGAGGACGTTCCCGAGGTTCGCGTGCGCCCCGGCGAGGTCCGGGTCGGCCCGGATCGCCGCCCGGTGGTCCCGCTCGGCAGCCTCGAGGTCTCCCCGCTCCACGTGCGCGTTCCCGCGGTTCGTGAGGAGAACGGGATCCCCCGGGGAAAGGCGGAGCGCCTCCGTCAGGTCGCGGACGGCGCCGTCGGCGTCGCCGAGGTCGCGACGCGTGAGCGCGAGGTCGAGGAGGCGCTCCCGCGAGCCCGGGTCGGCCGCCTGCGCCGCCTCGAGGTCGGCGAGCGCCCCCGGGAGCTCGCCCCGGCCGCGGCGCAGGGTTCCCCGGAGCCCGAGGGCGTCCGCGAAGCCGGCGCGGGCCGCGATCGCCGCGTCCAGGTCGGAGAGGGCCCCGGGGACGTCCCCCGTCTGCGCCCGGAGCCTCCCCCGCCGGAAGAGCGTCTCCGGGTGGCCGGGCTCGGCCGCGAGCGCGGCCGTGAGGTCCTCGTGCGCCCCCGCGAGGTCCCCCAGCAACGCGCGGACGGGCCCCCTCTGCCGCAGCACCTCGGCCTCTCCGGGCCGGGCGCGGGCGGCCGCGTCGAGGTCCTCGAGCGCCCCCCGTCGGTCTCCGCGCCACTGCCGCGCCTCCGCGCGCAGCACGAGGGCCTTCCAGTGGTCGGGACGCGCGGCGATCACGCGATCGAGGTCCTCGATCGCCCCCGCGGGGTCGCCGACCCGGAGGCGGCTCAGCCCCCGGTTGGCGAGCGACGGGGCGAAGTCCGGCCGGATCCGGAGCACGGTGTCCAGGGCCTCGATCGCGCGGTCGTGCTGCCCCTGGTGCTGCAAGAGGGTCCCGCGGTTGTGGTGGGCCCAGGCGAGCGGGGGGCCTGCCGCCAGCGCCTCGTCGTAGTGCCGGACGGCCCGGGCGCGGTCGCCCCCCGGGTCGAACTCCTCGATGGCGGCCCGCAGGAGCGCCGCGTGCCAGCCCTCCCGGTCCCGCAGCGCCTCGCGCGCGGCCCCGAAGTCGTCCCGCCACAGGGCGAGCGCCGCCGCCGCCAGGGGCGACTCCGGGCCGCCCCGTCGAGTCAGGGCCTCGAGCCTCGGCAAGGACTCCGTGCGCGCCGCCGCCGGCTCTTCGACGCTGAAGAAGAGCAGCAGCGCCTCGTCGAGCCGCGCCGCGGGTCCCTCCGGGGCTCCGTCCGGGACGCGCGCCCACTCCCGCCGGGCCTCCGTCAGATCGCCGAGTCCCCAGAGGAGGCGCCCGTGCTCGAGCCGGAGGTCGTGCCGGTCCGGCTCCCGGACCAAGCCCACCTGCACGAGGCGCGCCGCCTCGCGGGGATCCGAGTCCCGGAGGGACCGGGCCCGCGCGGCGGCGGTCGCGACCGGGTCGGCCGGCCCCGGGCGATGCGCGTCACGGCCCGCGCTCGCGCGACCGACGAAGGCGGCGGCCGCGAAGGCCAGGGCCAGGACGGCCGCCCCGATCGCCAATCCCCGACTCCCAGGCGCCGGCGCCCGGACCGTCTCGCCCCGGAGGACCCGGTCCAGGTCGTCGCGGAGCGCGCCGCCGTCGCGGTACCGGCGCCGGGGGTCCTTCGCGAGGGCGGCCGACAACACGCGCTCGAGAGCCGCCGGCGCCGCCGGCCGCAGGCGACCGATCGGCACGGGCTCGCGCGCGAGGATCCCAGCGACCAGCGCCGCCGTCTCCCCCGGCGCGACGATCGGCCCCTCGGCGAACGGCGTCCGCCCGGCGATCGCCTCGTAGAGGGAGCAGCCGAGCGCCCAGACGTCCGCCGACGGCGTCAGAGTCGCCGTCTCGCCGCGGGCCTGCTCGGGGCTCAGATACTCGGGCGTCCCGACCGCGTAGCCGGTCCGGGTGAGCTTCGATCCGGTCGCGACGCGGCGGGCGAGGCCGAAGTCGGCGAGGAAGGCGCGCGTCACCGCGACCCGCTCCGCCCGGCGCCCGCCCCCGCCGCGGCCTCCTCGCAGCGGCGCAGGAACTCCCGCATGTCGGCCGCCAGGGCGTGTCCGGGCGCCACGCGGAGGAACTCCCGGAAGTCCGAGGCGGCCCCCGCCTCGTCTCCCGAGTACATCCGGGCGAGCGCGAGGGCGGCGCGCGCCTCGGGGTGTTCCGGGCGCGCCCGGAGGGCGGCCGTCAAGTCCTCGATCGCCCCGGGGAAGTCCAGGAGCTGGCGCCGGCAATCCCCGCGCCCCCAGAGCGCGTCCACGCTCTCCGGCAGGACCCGGAGCACGGCCTCGTACTCGGCCATCGCCTCCGCGTGGAAGCCCCGGAGCTTGCGGGCGTGGCCCAGGAGGAGCCGCGTGCGGGGATCCCCGGGCTCGACGGCCGCCGCCTCCTCGAGGTCCGAGATCTCGCCCGCGGCGTCTCCGCGGCGTCCCCGCACCTCGGCCCGGGCGCGGAGCGCCTCGACGTAGCCGGGCCTCCCGGCGATCGCCGAGTCGAGGTCCGCGCGGGCCGCGAGGAGGTCGCCCGAGTTCGCCCGGGCGATGCCCCGTACGAGGAGAGCGACCGGGTCGCCCGGAGCGAGGCGCAGCGCCTGCTCGGCGTCCGAGATCGCACCGGCGAGATCGTGGAGACTCCCGCGCACCTCCGCCCGGAGCCTCCAGGCCTCCGCGAGGTCGGGGTGGCCGGCGATGATCACGCTGGCGTCCTCTCTCGCTCCCTCCAGGTCCCCCGAGTCGCGGTGCGCCCAGGCCCGACCGCGCAGCGCCCTCCAGTCGCCGGGAGAGAGCTCCAAGACCCTCGTGAAGTCGGCCACGGCGCCGGCCACGTCCCCGATCTCGTAGCGCGAGATGGCGCGGTTCTGGAAGGCGGCCGCCAGGGGGATCCCCTCGGCGAGCCCCGCCGTGAACTCGCGGACCGAGGCGAGGTTGTCTCCCGCCGGGTCCACCCCCTCCACGTAGCCCCGGATCAGAGCCGCCTCCCAGCCCGGCTCCCCGCGAAGCGCCTCGCGGGCCGAGGCCCAATCCTTCTCAACCGAGCGCAGGGCCCCCCGCGCTAGGCGGGCGTGGACGGGGTCGGTCGCGACGAGGTGGGCCAGTTCCGTCCGCACCACCTCGAGCGAGGCGCCCTCGTAGCGGAACATCATCTCGAGGGCCGCGTAAAACCGCCCGCGCGCCCTCTCGCGAGTCCCCTCCGGGATCGAGTCCCACGCCGCGTGGGCCTCGGCGGTCCGATTGAGAGCCCAGAGGAGCAGCCCACGCTCGAGCCTCCAGTCGTGGCGGCCGGGCGCGAGATCGAGGGCTTCGCCGAGGAGCCGCTGGCCGGCCCCCGGGTCGAGGGCCCGCAGACGCCCGGCCTCCCGGGCCAGGTCCTCGGCGCGGGCGGGCGCGCGGTCCGGAGCCTCTGCCGGGGCCACGGGGGATCTCTCGCGCGGCGGGTCGCGCGGGGAGGCCCCCGCGCCGCGCCAGGCGAGCGCCGCGGCCGTGAGGACGAGCGCCCCCGCACCCGCCAGCGCGAGCGTCTTCGCGGACCTCGGGGGACGGGCCCGTGGTGGTTCGCCCCGCAGCACGCGGTCCAGGTCGTCGCGGAGCGCCCCCGCGGCCGGGAGCCGCTGGCGCGACTCCTTGGCGAGCGCCGCCCGGAGCACGCGTCCGAGCGACCGGGGGACGTCCGGGCGCAGCCGCAGGATTCGCGCGGGCTCCCCGAGGAGGACATGGCTCACGACGGCCGCCGTCGTATCCCCCCGGAACGCCGGGTGCCCCGCGAGCGCCTCGTAGAGGACGCACCCGGCGCTCCACACGTCCGTGGACGGCCCGAGCGTGGAGAGCTCCCCGCGCGCCTGCTCGGGGCTCAGGTAGGCCGGCGTCCCGAGCGCGTGGCCGGTCCTCGTGAGCTTCGAGCCGGTCGCGACGGACTTGGCGAGGCCGAAGTCGGTAAGGAAGGCGCGGGGCGTCCGCTCGTGCGCGCCGGCGTCCATCAGTCCCTCGTGAACCGGATCTCGGTGTCGGGGAGCCTCTCCCCGGTCTGGAGCGTGACCGGTCCCCGCCTCCAGGGTCGCCAGCCGGGGAGGAGGAGGGTCAGCTCCACCTCGCAGGGCCCGGTAGTCTCCGGACGAAGGACCCGGATGTGAGCGGTCGCTCCGGCTTCCGCATGGAACCGAAGGTCCCCGCTCTCGGCCCCGCTTCGATACCGACCCTCGAGGTCGAGCCCGTGTCCGCCTGCGTCGCCGGTGTGGGCGACGGTCGCATCGAGGACCGGCACGGCGCGACGGAGGCGGATCTCCCCCGGGATCCGCTTCGCCGAGACGACGAGCCGGGCGGGCCAGAGGTCTGAGTGAGAGTCCGAGGGCTCGACTTCGAGGATCCACTCCCCTGCGAGGTCCAGAGGGATCTTGACGATGTTCTCCTCGACGTCGAACGACAGCATCGCGGGCTCGCCCGTCCCCGAGCGGCGGAGCCAGGAGTTGAAGTGCGCGCCACCGCAGCCCGGGCAGGCGGGCGGGCGGCCCTCGGCGTCCAACACGGCGACGCGGGCGACCGGGATGGCTTCCAGTAGGAGATCCACCTCGCGTGTGGAACCGAATGGACCTACCTCCACATCCTGGGAGTCCGCACGGCAGCCGGCCGCACGGGCCCCGAGCCGAACGATCCCGGTCTCCGTGAACTCGATCTCGAAGCGCCCCCCGCCAGCCGCGACGATTGACTGTAGTTCGGCCTCCGGAGGGTCGCCGCCCTGCCGCCTCAGGCCGTAGGCCACCGTCACATCGTCCGGAAGGGCGCCGCCACCCTTCATGATGACCGATCCCTTCACCACGGCGCACGGGAAGAGTACCTGGTCCATGTGGACGTCCCTTGCGAGAGGCCCGAGCAGCAGGGCGGTCGTCCGACCATAGCCCGTCCGCGAGAACTCCAGCGACAATTGCCGGCCCCGCGGGACCGGCTGCCGAAGGGCGAGGGAGAAGTCCCCCCGGTCGTCCGTCACGGCCGCCGGCGGATCGTCGGCAGCCGGCGAGCTCGCCGTGACTCGCACGCCCACGAGCCGATCGCCTCCGGCGCTTCGCACGGTCCCCTCGATCCGAACCGCGACGAGGCTGTCGCGCGACGTGGGGTTCCCCGCCGACTCGTTGGATCCGTCGTCGCGGGCGGGCTCACCGACAGGGGAGGGCGGCATCGGGGGTCGAGCCCGCACCTCCGCCCCCCCGATCTGCGGAGGGAGGGCAGGCCCCGGAGCTGGCGGCTCAAGGCCAGTCTCTGCGGACGAATGCGCGACTGGCTCCTCGATCGCGAGCGGCCCAGACCGGGCCCCGCGCCTTCCCACCTCCACCCCCGCCAGGAACCCCACCCCGCCCGCGACGAGCGCGGCGAACCCGGCGGTGGCGAGCGTGCCCCGTCGCACGCGAGGATCGTAGAGCACCGGCCCCGTCGCGACCACGGCCTCCCGTCACGGGTTCGTCTCCGGAACGCGCCGCCCCTCGTTGCCACACGACCCCTCCTTGCCTCGCCTTTCCCCGGGATTTAGGCTCTCCGCGGAAAGATGGCGCAGGCCCAGTTCGAGGCCACGGTCGCGGGGTTCTTCGAGGAGTTCATCCGGCGCCATCCCGTCGAGGCGACGTCCTTCGGGATCCACGCCTACGACGAGAAGCTGCCCGAGGCGTCGCGCGCGGCGATCAAGGGGACGGCCGACCTCACGCGGGGCTTCCGCGAGAGGGTCTCGGCCGTGGACCCGAACACGCTCACCCCCTCGGGCCGCGTGGACCGCGAGGTCGCGCTCACGGTGGCCGACCTCGCGCTCTTCGACCTCGAGGAGCGCCGGATGGCCGAGCGCGCGTCCGAGGCGGCCGAGACGCTCGGCTCGGCGCTCTACCTCCTCGTCGCGCGCGACTTCGCGCCGCTCCCCGACCGGATGCGCGCGGTCGCGGCCCGGCTCGAGGCGGCGCCGCGGTTCCTCACGGAGAGCCGGGCCCTCGTCACGCGCCCGGTCCGCCTCTGGAACCAGATCGCGCTCGAGGCGGCCGCCGAGCTCCCGAGGCTCCTGCGCACGATCGTCCAGACGGCGCGCGAGAAGCTCGCGGACCGCTCGCTCCTGGCGCGGGTCGGTCGGGCGGCCGACGGGGCCGAGCAGGCGCTGCGGGGCTACTCGGCGTGGCTCCGGGACGACGTGATCCCGAAGGGCTCGAGCGACGTGCAGCTCGGCCCCGGTCCCTTCGAGCGGCTCCTCAAGCTCAGGCGCCTCGGCCTCTCGGCCGACCAGGTCCTCGCGCTCGGGGAGCGGAGCCTCGCCGAGCTCACCGAGCGCCGGGTCGCGCTCGCCGCGAAGATCCGCCCGGGAGCCGGGGTGGACGAGGTGCTGCGCGAGGTGAAGTCCCGCCACCCCGAGACGTTCGCCGAAGCCCTCGAGAGCTACCGCGAGGCCGTACGCGAGGCGCGCGCGTTCGTGGTGGAGCGGGACGTCGCCTCGGTCCCCCGCGACGAGACGCTGCTCGTCGAGGAGACGCCCGCATACCTCCGGCACATCATCCCGTTCGCCGCCTACGTGCCTCCCGGGAAGTACGACGCGCGGCAGGTCGGAATCTACCTCGTGACCCCGGACGACGGAAGCCCGGGGGGGCTCTGCGAGCACTCCTTCGGCTCGATCGCGAACACCTCGGTCCACGAGGGCTACCCGGGTCACCACCTCCAGCTCCTCTGGGCGAACCGCCACCCCTCCGTGATCCGGCTGCTCGCGAACGGCACCGAGTTCATCGAGGGCTGGGGGCTCTACGTCGAGGAGTTGATGAGCGAGGTCGGGTTCAGGACGAGCCTCGAGAACCAGCTCATCATGGTGAACGACCTCCTCTGGCGCGCCGTGCGGATCGTCCTGGACGTGAAGCTCGCGACGGGGATGATCGGCGTGGACGAGGCCGTGAACGCCCTCGTCGAGGTGACGGGGATGGAGCGCGGCGCGGCCACCGCCGAGGTGAAGCGCTATTCGCTCACGCCCGGGCAGCCCCTCAGCTACCTCCTCGGGAAGCACCTCCTGCTCGAGCTGCGCGAGGAGGCGAGGCGGAGGCTCGGCCCGAAGTTCACGATGCGCGGATTCCACGACGCGCTGCTCCGTTCGGGGAGCCTCCCGGTCGCGTTCATGCGCGAGGCCCTCGAGACGGAGCTCTACGCGCCGCCGGTCTACTGAGTCGCGGCGACGGCCTCCACGTCACTCCGGATCTGCTCGCGGAGCGCCTCGAGGCTCGGGAACTTCCGCTCGTCCCGGAGCTTCCGGAGGACCTCGACCCGGAGCTCCCGGCCGTAGAGGTCTCCCGAGAACCCGATCAGGTGGACCTCCACCGCGCGCGGGAGGGCCGCCCCGCCGGGGCCGGTGAAGGTGGGCGAGACGCCGACGTTCGCGGCGGCCCGGAAGGTCGCGTCCCCGAGCCGGGCCCGGCAGGCGTAGACACCGTCCGGCGGGAGGGCCGCCCCCGGCATGTCGAGGTTGGCGGTCGGGAAACCGAGGGCGCGGCCGTCCCCACGACCGGGTACGACCGTGCCGACCCACGCGACCGGGCGGCCGAGCAGGTCGGCGGCCCCGTCGAGGTCCCCGCGCAGCAGGCGGTCGCGGATGCGCGTGCTCGAGATCGGCTCGCCTCCGGCCATGAGCGGCGGGACGACGCGGACCGAGAAGCCGAGCCGCGTCCCGAACCCCGCGAGGTCCTCGGGGGTCCCTTGTCCGCCGCGGCCGAACCGGCTCCGGGCCCCGAGCGCGACGACCCCGGCCCGGAGACGCCTGGCGAAGACCTCCCGGGCGAACTCCTCGGCCGGGACCGCCGCCTGCGCGCGATCGAACGGGACCACGACCACGGCGGCGGCCCCCGCCTCCCCGAGCAGCCGCAGCCTCTCGGACGCGGGCGTGAGCAGCGGCGGGGCGACTCCCACGAGGGTCTCCCGGGGGTGGCGATCGAACGTCACGGCCACGACCTCTCCGCCTGCCTCGCGGGCCGCCCGGACGGCCTCGTCGAGGACCGCCCGGTGGCCCCGGTGGACCCCGTCGAAGAAGCCGAGCGTTGCGACGGGGCGGGGGCCGGAGGCGTATCGCCCGCCGGCGTCGTCGAGGGAGAGGCGCGCGATCATCCGGACCCGGCGGGCAGGTTAGAGCGCCGCCTTCTCGCGCGTCCTCCGGAGCGAGCGGGCCGTCCCGGCGCGCACGCGCTCCTCCAGCTCCCGGAGCCTCCGCTTGAGCCCGATCTGGTCGGCCGGGGAGAACTTGGTCACGAAGAGGACCCCGTCCAGGTGATCCACCTCGTGCTGGACGCAACGGGCGAAGAGCGCGTCCGCCTCGACCTCCCGGGGCTCGCCCGAGAGGTCCTGGAACCGGAACCGGACCGACGCCGCCCGCGCGACGCGGCCCGAGATCCCCGGGAAGGAGAGGCAACCCTCCTCCGTCTCCGAGGTGTCCCGGCTCTCGGCAAGGACCGTCGGGTTCACCAGGACCCGCTCCTCCCCCGCCCCGGGCCGGCCGGCGAGGTTCATCACGATGATCCGGCGGTCCAGCCCGACCTGGGGCGCGGCGAGGCCGATCCCCCCCTCGCGGTACATGACCTCGAGCATCTCGCGGGCCGTCTCGCGGAGGTCCGGCCCGACCTTCGCGACCTCGACGCACCGCTTCGAGAGACGCGAGTCGGGATAGAAGACGATGTCCACGAGGGGATTATCCGGGTCGGGGAGCGGGGCCGTCAAGGAACCCCGATTGACCCTCCTCCGCGCCTCTGCTATCGTCTCGGCCCCCTCGGGGGAACCCGGTGCAATGGCCGACGTCGCGAAGCTGATCGAGAAGGCCGACGAGTCGGCCGGCAAGCGCAACTACGACTACGCGATCGAGCTGTACCTGCAGGCGCTCACGCTCGATCCCGACCACGCCCCGGCCCGCAAGGCCTTGCGCGCGGTCGAGTTGAAGAAGGAGAAGGAGCTGGGAGGGACGCCGAAGCCCCTGGCCGTCCTCCTCAACCTCCCGAACCTCCTCGCGGCCTCCTTCTTCGGGATCGCCAAGAACTTCGAGAAGCAGGCCCTGCAGTTCGAAGGCGTCCTCCAGAGGGACCCCCGGAACACGGGCGCCGCCATGAAGCTCGGCCGCGCCCTCTATCGCGCCGGGAGCAAGAAGTCCGCGCGCGCCGTGTTCGAGGCCATCCCCGATTGGAACCCGGGCTTCGCTCCCGCCCTCAAGGCGGCCGGGGCGATCGCGCGCGAGCTCGGCGACCACGCGGGCGCGCTCGGCCTCTACCAGCGCGCCAAGGCGGTGGCGCCCCAGGACAAGGAGGCGAGCGACGCCATCCGGGACATCTCCGCCACGGTCTCGATCGGCGTGCGCGAGCAGGCCGGCTCCTACCGCGAGGTGATGAAGGACGCGGGGGCGGCCGCCGACCTCGAGAAGCGGCAGAAGATCGCGGCCGGCGAGGGGGACCTCGCCGAGTCCGCGGTCCGGCTCGAGAAGGAGCTCGCGGGAAAGCCCGGCGACCTGCCCCTTCTCCGGCGGCTGGCCCGGGTCTACGAGCAGCAGAAGGCCTCGGGCAAGGCGGTGGAGACCTACAAGCGGATCCTCCGCATCGAGCCGGGAGACTTCGACGCCGAGACGCGCGTCGCCGAGATCCAGCTCACCGACTTCGACAATCGGATCCAGAAGCTCCGCGCCCTGATGCGGGCCGACCCCTCGAACGCGCAGGCCAAGGGCGAGCTAGACCAGGTGACCGGCGAACGCCGGTCCTTCGCGGTGAGCGACTTGAAGTCCCGGGTCGCCGCCCACCCGACCGAGCTCGAGCTGCGATTCCGCCTCGGGGTGGCGCTCCACGAGGCCGGTCGCGTCGAGGAGGCGACGGCGGAGTTCCAGCAGACCAAGAAGGACCCGATGCGGGCCCGGGCTTCGGCCTACTGGCTCGGCCGCTGCTTCTCGGACCTCGGGAAGCTCCCGCTCGCGGTGAAACAGCTCCAGAGCGCCCTCGAAGGGGTCCAGCGGCTCGACGACCTGGCCAAGGAGACCCACTACGCCCTGGGCAAGGCGCTGCTCGCCCAGAAGGACGACGCCACGGCCCGCCAGCACTTCGAGCGCATCTACGAGGATGACATCGGTTTCCGCGACGTCGCCCAGATCCTCGAAGGGAGGAAGTGATGCCCACCAGCCGGTCGTCACGCAAACAGAACCGCAAGTCCGTCCACCGCCGCGACAAGAACCGCGCGCAGCGCTCCTCGCTCCGGTCCCTGCTCCGGAGCGTCCGCGAGGCGATGGAGGGGAAGGATGCCGCCCGGGCGGGCCAGGCGGTCCAGCTCGCGGTCTCCGCTCTCGACAAAGCGGCCAAGACCCGGCTGATTCATCCGAACGCCGCTGCTCGCCACAAGTCGAGGCTGGCCAAGGGCCTGAGGAAGTTGGCCCCCGGCGCAGCGGGAAAGGCTGCGGCGCCGGCCACCCCTGGCGCGCCGCCTCCCACCCGGTAGAATCCAGGTTCACCCGCCTCGAGGCCGATATCCTATAATCGGGGACGACCGGTGGATCTAAAGGACTACCTACGGATCCTCCGGCGGCAGTGGAAGATCGCCGCGCTGATCTTCCTCGCCGTCCCGGTCCTCTATTACGTCTACCTCTCGCGCCAGCCCCGGATCTTCGCCTCCTCCGCCACGCTCCTCGTGCCCCGGACCGACCTCCAGTTCTCCCTGGTCGTCTCCGAGGACTTCGTCCCCGACACCTACTCGTATGCGACGCGGGTCGCGCTCCTCACGTCCGACCGGGTGACCCGCCTCGCCGCCCGAGAGCGATTCATCCAGGACGCGAACGACATCTCCGGGGACATCGTGCTACGTGCCGCAAAACGCGGGCGGAACGCCAGCGAGCTAATGGGTGTTGTCCTTAG
>JAKEIC010000169.1 GCA_022614695.1 Planctomycetales bacterium
AGCCGGATCCGGGACCCCGAGCCCGAGGGGCGGAAGTCGGCCGCGGCCGTCCTCGGCGAGTCGGACGTCCCCTCGGCGCTCCTGACGGTCAAGCAGGCGCTCGCCACGACGAACGACGAGGAGACCCGGGGCGGGATCTACGAGGGGTGCGGGAAGCGGGGGAACTGGTCGGCCCTCGACAGCGTGCTGCTGCCCGGGCTCGGCGACAAGGCGAACCTGGTCCGCGTCGCGGTGCTGGACGCGATCGAGAAGGTGGACATGCCCGACCCGGTCCCGGCGCTCCGGGAGCACATGGGCCGGGAGGGTTCGGTGCTGGCGCTCGGCATGACCGTCAAGACGGCCTGCTACCTCGACTGGCTCGACGCGAAGGTGATCTCGGCGGCGATGACGCACTCGGGCCACGCGCGCGTGACCGTCCGGATCTGCTCGTCATGGGGGATGTCGAAGATGCAGGGCAACACGAAGGTGCTCGCGCGCCTCCGCCAGATGCTCACCTCGGACCACGAGGTGAACGGCCGAGCGGCCGCGGCGTGGGCGATCGGGAAGCTGGGCGAGGCCTCCGACGCGGAGGCGATCGCCACGCAGGTGGCGAAGGAGCCCCCGGAGCCCGCCCTTCCGCGCGAGGTGATGGCGGCCGGGATCGAGGCGATCCGCGGGTCGGTGCGCGGGGACTACGAGGAGCTGATCCGGAAGCTGCTCGCCACCGAGGCCGTCGAGGACGAGGCCGGCAGCGGCGGCAAGGGCAAGGGCGGCTGGGGCAAGTGGGGCAACCCCGGCGGCACCGGCGGCGGCTGGGGCGGCAAGGGCGGCAAGGGCGGCGGCTGGGGCGGCAAGGGGAAGGGGCGCTAGAGGTCCGTCCGGGAGGCCATTCCTCCAGCTGCCCGGCCACCGCCGGGCTCAGACAGGCGAACTAGTCAAGCGCGTTGGCGTCCCACGATAGGTACGCCGAGAGGTGCTCGCACTTCTCTACTTCCCAGACCACCTTGGCCTCGATCCGAGCCCGGACCACCGCGTCCCACTCCCGGCCGAGGGTCACGGACCCGAACGGGCGCCCGAGGCGGTCCACGACCATCACCGTCGCGTAAGGGGCCGAAGTGGGGCCGTGCGGGACGCTTCTCACTCCAACAGTTGCATCTTCTCCAGGTCCCCGCTCGGGCCGTCGGCCCGAGCCTTCCCGCGGTGCTGGCTCACGGCCGAAGATGTGACGCCGAGGATCCGGGCGATCTCGCCGGTCCGCACCCCGAGCCCCCCGAGAGTCACGCGGATGCGAGCTGCCACGCCTGGCCCACGGCACGCGGACGGGACCGGATCCGGAGGACCTCGACCCGCATGTCCGGTCGCCGCGCCGCCGCCAATCGTGTTGGCACGTCGTGGTTACGGAGTATCTGAAGAACGGCTCGTACTCGGCCACCGCGAATTGCCTATCCACTGGCGTCCGACGCAACACTCTCTTTCACTGCCAATTGAGAGATACGCAACTGGGAGGCTTGTCGGAGTCCCGGCGGCACACGGATTGCTAGGCTGGTTGTGCTGGCCTGTGGTGAGGCGTGCGGGCAGCCGTCGATAGGCGGGAGGTCGTATGGGGTACGCCGCGCGGATCCGGACCAGCACTACCGGCTGTCATCAGCCGAAAGGGAGCATGATGAGTCGCTCGCTCACGCTAGTGCTCGGTGCCTCGGTGGCTCTCGCGATGCTGGGCCTTGCGAGCCAGGTGGCACTGGCGATCGCTGCGCCCCCACCTGCTCCCACCCCCCCGGGCTGGTCTTTCCCCAAGAACAACCCGATGTCCACTGGGGGTGTCGTGTTCTCCGATCCAACGCTCTCCTGCCCCCCGCCCCCTGGCTTCACGGATCCCGACAAGAAGCCCCCGCTCGGCCAGTTTGCGAGGATCTCCTGCACCGTGACGGTGACCCTCGCTGACGGCACTTCCACGACTACCGTGACGACCTCCAGTCGACCTGGGTGGAGTCACAGCAGCAGCACCGCGGTCAACATCCCCCCGGGGGCCAGCGTGAAGATCACCTACACGGGTAGCGTTGACATGTGGGGAGAGGCGAGTTCGGTTACGCACAACTTCTAGAGCCTGACTATCACGCGGCCCCTAGCTCCTGCCATCGCTGGCTTGCTCGTGGGCGGAGCCTTGGTCGGCCTCTTGTGGTGGGGGTCCGTTCCGCGGACATTGCCCCAGGCTCTGTCGACAGGCGAGCAGTCATCCAAGGCTGCCCGTTCTGCGACCAGTGAGACAGCCCTACCTGGGGGGGCAGCTACGCCCGTCAGGACCTCGACCGAAGCCGCCGAGATCTCTCCAAGTCTGGCGTCCCCGAAGCGCGCGACTGAGACGGCTCAACCGAGCACGACTCTGCCTCTCGGCCCGATCTTCCCAGTCACGCCAGACCGGGCGGCCGGGAGCGACGCCCTGTACCTCCTGGTCAGGGGTGGGGCACTCATGGAGCAAGGCCGCGACGAATTCGTATCGAACGCCATCCGGCAACGCACCTCGGCCTTCAAAACGTTTGTGGGTGAGACGAAGTGGGCCGGCGTGCAGTTCCAGGTGGAGGATGCCGCTCGACGGTCAGCGGAGGACAGATTCAAGCTCCTCTCGGACCACGTCCTGCAGGTTCGTCGCGCAGAGAGCGCGGGAGACCGCGACCGCGGGGGGATAATCTGGGAGGAATCAGCAAACCGGCTCACGTCCATTCTGGACGTGGAGGCCAACGCCTACTACGGTCTCCTCCATCGCGTCTCCCCTGGCCAAGATGCCGGCGGCCTGCTGCAACACGACCCCGCCCCATTCCGTCCAGGGGGCCCCGTCATTTCCTGGCGGCAATAGGTGCTCGCGCTCGATCTCCGTAAGGGGTCTTGTGGCGCGCGTTCTCGACGGACTAGTGTGAGTCTCGAGGGACGCGACCGCGAGGCACTCTCAGCGATTCCCGGGGCCGGCCAGGACGCCTGCGTGCCGGTGGCGGGTGGACGACCTCGGCGCGTGCGGCAGCGAGGTCGGGCGTGGGAGCCCCGGGCTCAGGGGCTTCCCGGTTGCCCCTTCGGTGGCTCGGGCGGGCCGGGCGAGCCCGGCGTGAAGATCCCGAGCAGCCTCTTCGTGATCTGCCGCGTCTTCGTCCCGGGCGGCCGCCCCTCCGCGCGCGCGGCGGAGAGGAACGCCATCGCCTCGGCGGCGCTCGCGGGGCGGGCGCCGCGGTCCTTCGCGAGGAGCTGGCGGACGAGGCTCGCGAGCGCGGGAGGAGTCCCCGGCGCCTCCGCGGCGGGGTCGGGGACCGGCGACTTCACGTGGCCGAGGAGCACGTCGCGCGCCGAGTTCCCCCGATAGGGCGGCTCGCCCGCGAGGAGGTGGAAGAGGGTCGCGCCGAGGGCGTAGAGGTCGCTGCGGCCGTCCAGGTCCTCGCGGCCGGCGATCTGCTCGGGGGAGACGTAGTCGGACGACCCGTAGATGGCCCCGCCCCCCGTGAGCGCGCTCGCCCGGCGGAGGAGAGCCGCCAGCCCCAGGTCGGCGAGCTTGAGCGACCCGTCCGGCGCCCTCCGCAGGTTCGAGGGCTTCAGGTCCCCGTGGATGACCCGCCTCTCCTCGAGGAACGCGAGCCCCTCGAGCGCCTGCTCGGCGATCCCGACGACCTCGTCCGGCGGGAGGCGCCCCTCGCGCGCGAGCCGCTCGACGAGGCTCCCGTCCGGGAGGTACTCCATGGCCATGAAGTGGTAGCCCCACGATTCCCCTGTGCCGTAGATCGAGACGAGGCGCGGGTGCGAGACCTGGGCGGCCCGCTCGGTCCCCTGCAGGAACCGCGCGAGCCACTCGGGGTTCGCCACGTGCCGGGGCGAGAGGATGCGGAGCGCCACCCGCCGGCCCGTGGCCTCCTCGCGCCCCTCCCAGACCGAGCCGAGTCGGCCCCGGCCGAGCGCCCGCAGGATGTGGTAGCCGCGGATGGGCTGCCGGGCCAGCTCGTTCACCATCTCGGCCGAGACCTCGTCCACCTGCTCCTCGGTGAGGATCATCTGCTCCTGGAGGATCACGCCGAGGAGCTTCTGCCGCCCGCGCGCCCTTTCCTCCTGCTGCGCGCGCAGCGCCCCGGCGAGCTGTTCCTCCGTGAGGAGGCCTTTCTGGAGCGCGAGCGCGCCGAAGGAGCCGGGGGGAGGCCCCCCGAGCTCAGGGGGGGCTGCGGGGCCGGCGAGCGGGAAGGGGCCGCCCAGAGGGGGGGGAGACGGCGGGAGACCGGAAGGCAGCCCCGCCTCCGCGGGGACCGGCAGGGCGACCTCCTCGGCCTCCGGGAGGACGGGCCCCAGCACCCGCGTGACGACCGTCGCGAGCTTCGAGACGAGGGCGGGATCGTCCCAGCCGCCCGGGCCAGGCGGGAGGACAGGCGCGGCGACCGGGCTGGCGCGCGCCGCCAGCCGGTCCGACTCGGCCCGCACGACCTCGATCGCGGCCACCACCAGCTCGACCGCGGCCTCGCCCGCGAGGAGCCCGTGCGCCACGAGCGCCCCGGCGATCGGCCCCGCCTCGGCCGGGATCTCGGCGAGAGCCGCCTCGGGCACGCCGAACCGCTCGACGGCGAGCCGGCGGACGATCGCCTCGGTCGGGTGCACGGGGCGCTAGACCTGATTCCTAACCGCAGAGACGCGGAGGGCGCAGAGTGCCGAGAGGGTGGAATCCTGGACACACACACTCACCTCGGCGTGGCGCTCTCCGCGCTCTCCGCGTTCTCCGCGTCTCTGCGGTTCGTGGATCATCCTCGTCCCTTCCGCCGCCCGTAGTAGTAGTACCCCGGGCGCGCGTCGGACCCGGCGAGGTCGTTCGCCACGAGCCCGAGCACGTTGGCCCGGGCGGTGGAGAGGATCCCCTGGGCCCGCGCGAGCGAGCGGGACGGCGTGGTCCCGAGCGCATAGACCAGGAGCACGGCGTCCGCGCGCCGGGCCACGAGCGCCGCGTCGGCCACCGCGAGGAGCGCCGGCGAGTCGCAGACCACGACGGAGAAGATCTGGCGCATCTCGTCGAGCAGCTCCGCGAGCTTCACCGTGGCGAGGAGCCCCCCCGCGTCCTCGACCGCCGACCCGGCCGGCAGCAGGTGGAGCTGGTCCACCTCGGGGATCTGGACCGCGCGCCGCCAGGGCGTCCCGTCGGAGAGCACGTCCGAGAGCCCCGGTCCTCGCCGGACCCGGTAGATCTCGTGCACGGAGGGCTTCCGGAGGTCCAGGTCCACGAGGAGGGTCGGGAGCCCCATCTCGGCGTAGGTGGCGGCGAGGTTCGCGGCGACGAGCGACTTCCCCTCCCCCGGCTCGGCGCTCGCGACGAGGATCACCCGGCGCGCCGGGTAGTCGAGGGCCGACTCGACGTTGGTCCGGAGCATCCGGAGCGCGTCCGAGGGGGGGGTGCCGGGGGCGACGAGCGAGGCCGCGCCCCCGCCTCCTCCGGCCCCCTCGACGCGGGGCACGACCGCGAGGGTCCGGAGCCCGGTGGTCCTCTCGAGGTCGGGGACCGTGTGCAGCGCGACGACGAGGCTCTCGACGAGGAAGGGCGCCACCAGGCCGGCCAGAAGGGCCACGGCCACGGCAAGCACCCACGTCGTCGTCGTCCCGGGGGGCTGCACCATCGGGTCCGAGAGGATCTCGATGTCGCTCGAGACGTCCGCGAGCGACAGCTCCACCTGGGAGAGGCGTCTCTTCAACCCCTCGTAGCTCTCCTGCGCGAGCTGGTACTCGCGCTCGACCTGCTTCGGGTCGGATCCCGTGCGGAGGAGCTCCGTGAACTTGGTCCCGATCCCCGCGCGGATCCTCTCGATCTCGGCCTCCTTCGCGGCCTTGCGGGCCTCCTCGTCGAGCTGCTCCTGCCGGAGCGTCACCCATTGCGTCTCGGGCCCGGCCGCGAGCGCCGCGAGTTCCGCCGAGCTTTTCGCCTCGGCGATCTTCGTGAAGGCGTCGAGCACCTCCTGGGCCGCGACGACCTTCGGGTGCTCGGGCATCAGCTCCGCGAGGAGCGCGTCCCGGGCCGCGGTCCGCGCCCGCTTCTCCTTGCGGATCTGGTCGGCGACCTCGGTCCCCCGCCGGTCGGCCGTGTCGCGGTCCTTCTCGAGAGGCTCCACGTCGCGGTGCGCCTTGAGGACCTCCCGCAGGTTCCCGATGGCCTTCTCCTGCTCGCGGATCTGCGCGGCGACGTAGTTCCGGAGCTCGGTGTCCTTGGCCTTCTTCACCCGCAGCTCGTTCGCCCGGTACTCCGCCTCGAGGGCCGTCGCGAAGGCCAGGAGCTTCTGCGGGTCGGGGCCGGAGACCCTCACGGTGAAGATGTCGGTGCCGGGCTTCCTCCGGAAGGAGAGCTTCCGGGCCGCGGCCTCGAGGCGCCCGTGCGCCGCCTCGGCCTCCAGCCCCTCGACCGGCTCCCCGACCCGCTCGAGAGCCCCGCGCAGCACCTTGTGGCTGCGGATGATCTCGAACTGCGTCTCGATCGTGTCCTTCTCGAGGAGCGAGGGGAGGTTCCCGACCAGGTTCCCGAGCCCCGCCAGGACGCCAGTCCCCGACTTGTAGCGGGCGTCGAAGGAGACGACGAACCGCGAGCCCGTCGTATGGGTGAGGGCGAGGTGCGTGCCCACCCCGGCGAGCAGCCCGACGGCGAGGACGAGCCGGATCCGCTTGAGAACGATCCCGACGGCGACGCGGATCCCCGCGCCCCCCGCCGGCTCCGTCCCGATCGCCTCGTCTTGGGCCATCAGTCCCTCGGGCACTCCTCAACCGCAAACCCTAAACCACAAACCCGAGACGTCCCCGTCCCTACCCACCCTCCGACGCCGTCACCAGGTCCACCCGCCATCCCTCCGCCGTCCGCACGCACCGCGCGAGGCACGAGTAGGTCCGCGCGAGGGTCTTCCCGGTCCCGGAGAGCGTGGCCGTCGCCAGCACGACGGCGGACCCCCAGGCCACGTCGCCGTCGAGGACCGCGTCCACGGACTGGACCCGGAGCCGGAGCGAGAGCCGCGAGGAGAGCCTCTGCGCCGCCGCCACGGCGTCCCCGCGGGAGATCTCCGTCGTCGTCGCCGCCGTCAGCGACGAGAGGGAACCCTGGACCAGGGCGCGGAACGTGGGCGTGGTGAGTGCCAGCGCCTCCGAGACGCTTCCCTCGTCGAGGAGCCCGAGCCCCCGCCGGAGGACGTCGGCCACGACCGCCGCCTCGCCCGTGAGGACCTTCGCCTCGGGGGCTTCCTCCCCGGGCGCGGCCGCGGCCCCGGCCCCCGCGGGCGCCCCGTCTGCGACCGGCGCGACCGGGCCGCGGCCGGCCGGACCTGCGTCCCCCGGCGCTTCCCCGGCTCGGGGCGCCGTCCGTCGGATCGCTCCCCCGCCTCTCTCGGCCTCCCGCGCGAGCCGCGCCCTCTCCTCGGCGGTGAGCGGCCGGGCGTCGGCCCCGCCCTCGCCGAAGTCCACGGCCGTGCCGGCCGCGGCTTGCACCCGCCGGCTCGGGTCGGTCGCGTCCACCACCTCCACGAACCCCGACAGCACCGACACCATCGTCCCTCGCCGGCCCACGCCCACGCTCCCGGACGCCCCCCGGACCCGCGCCCGCGCGCCGCGGGTCGCGACCACGAACGGGAACCCGGCCGGCACCGCCGGGACCACCCGCCCGGACGAGAGCTCCACCTCGATCCTGCGGGCTCCCGCGTCGTCGGTGAGCCGCTTCCAGCGGATCTCCGTCCCCGCCTCGAGCCCCACGCGGGCCCCCGTGACGTCGAGGAGCACGCCGCAGCTCCCGTCCGGCCCGCACCGGACGGAGTCGCCCTCGGAGAACGCGTCGGACATGC